>CAXTAX010000057.1:0-5284 GCA_964241995.1 uncultured bacterium
CGGCGCTCGGTCTCTCAAAGCTCGCGGGAGGCATGAAAAAGGGATTAGTCGCCAAAACGTCGGCAGCAGCGGCGTACTCTTTGAGTAGTTCTCGATCGAGTTTAGAGCGATTTTTCAGCAACTTAGCGGGAACCGCTTCACGATCTCCACTGCTCTGGCTGTGCCGAACGATCAAACGCTCGTGGTGCTCTTCTAGGTAAAAAAGAATCGCTGCGAGATGCTGGCAATCGAATTTTTGCGAGCAATTGCAGGTGCTATCAGCAAGGGAAGAGGAGGTGCGATCGAGTTCCAACTCCCCGCGATACGTGTGCTCATAGGCCCCTTGAACCTCGCAGCTCACCCGCAGTGTCTTCTCGCTCAAGTGCAATATTTTGGCATCGGCGACTTTGTCATGCTCGAAGAGCTGTTTGCCCTCTTTGAGCAAAGCTGGGGCAAAATCTTGGCGAAGTCTGCGAAAGTTGAGGCTCATTCTCCAAACGTCTCAATAACCAAGCGCGCAGCTAAATTGGCGGCGTGCATTTTCAGTGAAGATGCTCTTGCGCCCGGGGGCGGGTTAGCAGAAAGCGAAGCGCTGAACAAGGTGCCGATTTCCCCTCCCTGGACAGTTTGAGCCACCATGGCATGCACCTCCTTAAAATAAAAGATGTTAATCGGGCCAAATTCTCATGGTTCCACTTCCCCACTTGAGGGGGGGTTTTGCTCATCAAGACAGCTTTTGCACTCACCCCCTCGCGTTGTCGAAAATGGTGTGGATCGCTTAGGATTTGATCAGTCTATGCGCGGACGTAGCTCAGCGGTAGAGCATCACGTTGCCAACGTGAGGGTCGTGAGTTCGAATCTCATCGTCCGCTTTTCGCGCTCCTAAATCGATTTCTCAAAAAACGATGTCCACTTTGCGTTAAATTCGCCTGCAAGGGCTTCACAAATTGCCATTGAAATGACCACGGAAACAATTCCCGAGGACTCTGATCTCGGTGTACGCATTTTGGAGCTGAAGCAACTCCCCGAGTGCCAAGTGCAGGTGCGCATCGAAATCAGTTCGTTCCTCGCAAAAAATCACTACCAATTAGCAGTCCGAGAAATCGGCAAGGGAATTTCCCTTCCCGGATTTCGCAAAGGTCGGGCGCCACTCTCATATCTCAAAGAGCGTTGCGCCCATCAAATCGAGGGGCAATGGAGTAGGCAGTTGGCCCAATCGGCGCTCGAACGCGCATTGCCCCTTTGCTCCGTGCAACCCTTGGGGGAAAACAAACGCGCCGAATATCGATGGGAAGTCTGTGAGTTGGAAGGACCGAGCCTCCTGATTGCGCATTTTGAATGCGCGCCACAATTGCCAGAGCAAATCGATGTGTCGGCTCTGGCAATCGAGGTCGAGAGCAAACCGCTTCCCCCCCCAGGAGCGGTGGATGCAGTGCTCAAAGCGGAAAGCGATCGGCGGGCGCATTTAGAGGAAAGAGCAGGACCCTGTCAGGTGGGGGATTTGATCGATGTCTCGATGCATACCCGTACCGATCCTCCGCGGGAACTGTGGATGGTGCGTCAATGCCCGTTGACCAAAGAGCGCATCCCCTCTTGGGCGTTACCGCACATTGCGGGGCTCAATGCGCAAGAGCGCAAAGATGCGTGGGTGGAACATCCCGATTTTGCAGAGCCCCAACTCTGCGAAATTCACCTTGCGCGCATTTGCGCAAGTACGGCACCTGCGCTCGATGACCACCTAGCCGCAACGCTTGGGTTTACGGGGCTCCAGCAGTGGCGCGAGCGCATCGAGCAAATCCTGCAGGCGCGCATTGATGGGGATCATCGCGCCCGCGGGCAACAGCTTCTTTTCGATGCGATCATCAAAGCCCATCCCTTTGACATTCCCAGGTCGCTGCTAGAGCGGCAACAGCGCGCCCTGGAGCAAAAAGAGCGCCCAGATGCCCACGCAACGAGCGAGGAGAAGCATGAGCGCGCTCTTTTCTGGGGACGCACAGTCTGTTGGATGGAACACTGGGTTGCGACGCGCGGTGCTTTGCTCTCCCCCAAAGAACTCGAAGCCCAAGTAGCAGCCAAACTTCAGGGCTTCACCCTTTCTAAAGAGCCTCAAGAAGCAATGCGACAAGTCGGCCATCTGTACCACACTACAAGACTGACCTCGATCGCTGAACGCGTCCTCGATGACTATTTGCGCCAACTCGGGTGGTTTGCCGAAAGTATTGCTGCGGAAAGTCCGAGCTCTCCGAGTTGACAGCTGTAGCACCCCTCTACTATGTTAAAAAGCTAGTAGTTTTAATGATTCAAAAGAGCGACCCCAAACACAGAATCGCTTCGAGGAGTTCGTCCATCATATGTCTTTAGTTCCCTTTGTCATCGAAGATACGGGCCGCGGCGAGCGGTCTATGGATATTTATTCAAGGCTACTCAAGGATCGCATCGTCTTTATCGGTACCGATATCAACGACCACATCGCCAACCTCGTCATCGCCCAGATGCTCTTTTTGAAGATGGAAGACCCCAAAAAGGACGTCAACGTGTACATCAACAGCACCGGCGGGTACATCACCGCTGGATTGGCCATATTCGATACGATGCAATTTTTGGGATGTGATGTGAACACGTACTGCATCGGCCAGGCAGCATCCATGGCGGCGCTGTTGCTGGCAGCGGGCACTAAGGGCAAGCGCTTCGCACTTCCCAACAGCCGCATCATGATTCACCAACCCTCAGGTGGCGTAGGGGGAACATCCGCGGACATCGCTTTACAAGCCAAAGAAATTGGATTTATGAAACGGCGCACCGCGCAAATTCTCGCCGATTGTACTGGGCAGACGCTCGA
Organism: uncultured bacterium; assembly: GCA_964241995.1. GTDB lineage: Bacteria > Chlamydiota > Chlamydiia > Chlamydiales > Parilichlamydiaceae > CAXTAX01. Next base: position 2,819 of record CAXTAX010000057.1, read on the forward strand.
AAAGATCGCTAAGGATTCCGATCGCGATTTCTTCATGGGCCCAAGCGAAGCAAAAGACTACGGAATCGTCGACGAAGTCGTTGTACAACAAACTAAATAATCTCCTAGCAAAGCAATATCCTAACCCAATTTAATCGAAGTTCACCTCGAGCGCGACGTATGGCCAGTTGTTCCTTTTGCGGCAGAGATGAGGAGGTAGTGGATAAGCTCATCTCCGGGCCCAGCGCCTTTATCTGCGATCGCTGCATTCGCCTATGCATGGGCATAGTAGAAAAGAAAGGCGCTAGCGGCGCCTTTCAACTTCTTAAGCCAAAAGAGCTGTGTGCGCGGCTTGATGAGTACATCATCGGCCAAGAGGGGGCGAAAAAGACCGTATCTGTTGCCGTCTACAATCACTACAAACGGGTGCGCGCTCTAAACGGAAACGGGCAACAATTGCGCGAAGGAGCGGTCGAATACGGCAAATCCAATGTCATGCTCATGGGGCCCACTGGTTCGGGAAAGACTCTCATAGCGAAAACGCTGGCAAAAATTCTCGACGTGCCCTTTGCAATCGCCGATGCCACGACATTGACCGAAGCGGGTTACGTAGGAGAAGACGTCGAAAACATTCTCCTCAGACTCCTTCAATCCGCGGATTTCGACGTCGCCAAGGCTGAGTACGGCATCATTTACATCGATGAGATCGATAAAGTCCGCAAGACTAGCTCGAACGTCTCGATTACACGCGATGTCTCTGGAGAAGGAGTGCAGCAAGCACTGCTCAAAATCGTCGAGGGAACGATCGCCAATATCCCCCCAAAGGGTGGGCGCAAGCATCCCAATCAGGAATACATCAAGATCAACACCGACAATATCCTCTTTATCGCAGGAGGGGCGTTTGTCCATCTCGACAAGCAAATCGCCAAACGCTTGGGGCAAACGGCTATTGGATTTGGGGCCGATCCCGAGCGGGTCAAGGAAATGTCGAGCTCTTCCGACCTGTTGAGTAAGGTCGAACCCGAAGACCTCGTACAATTTGGCATGATTCCCGAGTTCATCGGGCGGTTCAATGCCATTGTCAACTGCAACGAGCTGCGTTCTAAGGACCTCATCGAAATTCTGACGCAGCCCAAAAATGCGCTGATCAAACAGTACGTACAGCTCTTTGAAGAGGAAAACGTCAAACTCACCTTTACCGACGAGGCACTCGAGGCAATTGCGGAAAAAGCCCTAGCTATTGGCACAGGAGCTCGGGCATTGCGCACGATTTTGGAAAACGTCTTGCGCGATGCGATGTTTGATGTCCCCTCTGACTCGACAATCGCCGAGGTCACTTGCGAAAAACGCACGATCGTAGAGGCCGCAGCGCCAGCAATCAAGAAAAGGGCAGAAGTTGCCTAAATCTTGCGCGACAATCAATCGATGACGCTCGATCCCGGGTCCTCATACTCCCTCTCAAAACAAGTCTTATTATACGCAAGAGCCATCGCTTAATGTCTAAGAGATGGTGCGGTTTTGGAATGTATTAAAAAAGTTCTCTCAAGCATTCCCAAGTCCTCGAATTTGCAAGAAACCCAGCAAAGTCTTCGTCAATGACCAACGATTACTGTCGATTGAATGTAGAAAAAACGTAGTTCCAAATGAACTTTTATCAAAATGTTTATCACTTTAATTATTTGAGTTTTTTCACTTTTAACTCTAATAATTTTTTTGTTCTCGAAACTCACTGGGCTCGGCAAACATAGATCCCTTAACGTCTCTTCTGGACTCGCTGAGACTCATTCACGCAGTCTGATCGTCTATGCGTCTGCGCGTTTAAGCATTGAGATGATGTCCCCGTCAACAGAATTTTCAAGTGAAGGTGAGCTGCCCCGAAATACACAGCTCTATCGATTGGTGAAAATCCCCGCCGAATCACAAGGCTATAGCGATGCAGCACGCTCAGGCCTTGTGGCTCACCTTGAGCGATTTCACTGTCCCTTTTGGACACATTGCAACCGCTTTTTTTTCAGAAAAAATCTCCTTACTTTTTCAAAGTTCTCAGGGATCCAATTACCTTGTGATAGCTCAAGTGATGACTGCAATGTCGCCTGCGCGCAGTGGGTTAATACTGCTAAAGCTACACTTTCGGTTTGAAAATGTTCGAGAGCAAACAAACCTGTAATAAAATGAAAAAATGCTGCACAGTGCGCACCCAGTGGGAAGCTTCGCCGTCTTTGGGGGATGCTAAACTTGCAAATGCACCCAAATGTGCCCCAATAGATGGTATCGAAAATCGCAATCGCTCACAGGAGTTTGGATGCCTCTATACGAAGCAAACCATGAAGCCGCGCGGATCGGAACCGACGAGTGGTTGTATGCTCGTTTCTCCTCGACTCAACGCGATGTGCTCACCATAGTAGAAAAGGCGATCGAAGAACCCCAGCGATTTGACCGTCGCCTATTTTACGAAAAAATCGAGAAAATCGATTATTCGGACATGAA
>CAXTAX010000058.1:0-5206 GCA_964241995.1 uncultured bacterium
GTCTACACCCCCACCTCGTTTTTTCTCGTTGCAATGCGCTCTTGCATTGGGTTTTTGCAGCGCATCAGAAGCGCTTTTTGCAGACGCAAATTCCTTACTGGCGGAAAATGCCCAATTTGCAAAGCCCCTCACGATCCTGACGCTCGGAGTGTTGCTCGCATACTTCATTTTGGTGCGCCCCGAACGCTTGAAGCGGCACACACTGCAACAGCAACAAGAGGGTATCGGGCGCGGGGATGAAGTGCTCGCAACAGTCGTCAAAGGCAAGGTGGCGAGGGTTGAGGAGCAGAGCGTCTTTATCCAACTCGGCGATGGAGCGCACCTTGAAATTCCTAAGTTTGCGATTTTAGAGGTGCACCCTGCTTCTGCCGCCAAGAAAAAGACCCCTGCTAAATGAAGCAATGCTCACTCTTGCAGCAAGCGCGCGCAGTCCTCAGGAGTGAGCCAGAGACCATTGGTGTCAGAGGTATAGGCAAATCCCGGGTCGAGCATTTGGCCTCCCCGCCGTTTTGCTTCTGCCAAACGCGTCTTGGTGTTGCGCGCGTATACGCAAAAATGGGAGCTCCAAGCTGCAGCTTTACTCGCCTCGTCCGTCGAAAGGAGCGTCTCGTGGCGCTTTTCCCCATCGCGTAATCCCATCGACTTTGTCCGCACCTCTGGCGCGATCGTCAAGAGAATATCGAGTAGACGCATGCTCGGTATGCGCGGAATGAAGATCTCTCCGCCTTGGCATTCCCGCATGCATTGCGTGGTGAATTCGACCGCTTGTTGTAGCGTGAGCCAAAATCGCGTCATCGAGGAGTCGGTCAGGGGAATTTCGCGCGCCCCTTCGGCGATTTGCTTTTTCCAAAGGGCGATGACGCTTCCGCGACTCATGAGGACGTTGCCGTAACGTATGACGGTGAAGAGGGGATGGGTGCGGCTGCCAACATAGGACTCGGCAGCTAGGAAGAGCTTTTCGGCGCAGAGCTTGGTGGCTCCGTAGAGGTTGATTGGGTTGACCGCTTTATCTGTGGATAGTGCGATGACCTTTTCGACTGCGCAAGCGACAGAGGCGTGAATGACGTTTTGCGCGCCGATGATATTGGTCTGCACAAACTCTCCAGGGTTATACTCCGCTGCGGGCACTTGTTTCAGTGCGGCAGCGTGCACGACAATATGTACGCCGTCGAATGCCCTAATGAGCCGACCGTAATCGCGCACATCGCCCAGAAAATAACGCATGCGAGAATCTTCGAAAACTCCGCCCTCTTGCTGCATCTCCCACTGTTTCCACTCATCGCGACTGAGCACGATGACCTTTGCGGGTTGGTGCTCGGTCAATAAGCGCCGAATGAATTGCCGGCCAAAGCTGCCAGTTCCCCCAGTAATCAGTACAGTTTTTTGAAAAAAGGGATCGCGCATAAGCTGTTTCCGGGCCATAATTGTCTTGAGCACCTTTGGATACGACCTTTTGCGATTTTTCACTACATTTCAGGTGATGCAAATCCCTAGGTTCAATGCTCGCCAGATTTCATCTCTTTGCTGAATTTCTTTTCGCGCTATGTTTCAAGCACACCCCGCACCACCAAAAGCCGCTCAGAAAATGGTCGAGATCATATGGGTGCAGAGCGAAGTGCAAGAACCACTCGGGGCAATTGCCGCCCCTCTTTGGACCGCAATGCAGCGCTCTATAAGCAGTTCAGGGCTCGCCCCTAAGCGAGCAGAGTACTCGATGTATCTGGAGCGAGGCGCGAAAGACCTGGCACTGCGCGCGCTTTCCCAGCGCAATCGATCAAGGCAGTGGGTTTTTGAAAAGCTCGTCTCTTTTGAAGTGCCCAAGACCATTGCGGATCGAATCAGCCGGGAAATGGCGCAAAAAGGCTACGCAAGCGATAGCTCGCTAAAAGGGCGCATCATCAGCGAAGCAGAGCGCCGTGGGCGGGGAATCTATTGGGTCAAAAAGCAACTGTGGAAGCATCGAGTGGTGGACGGGGATGCCAAACCCACGACAAGTCTCGATCTCTCGAAAGAGGTAGAGGCAATTTCGAGGTGGCTTGAACTGCACACCCCCCCCCTCGAAACGGAAATCTCTTCTGCGCAGCGTTACAAGATCTTTCAAAGATTTTTGCGGCGTGGCTATTTGGTTCAAAGCATTGAAGACGCCCTTGCGAACTGGCAAAAGCAGTGAGAACAGTTTTGTAGTACAACTTGGCATGCTGTATAGTGATTTATAAACCCAGTACACTTTTGCACAATAAGGAGGCGCCGTGAGAGCAAAAATTTTAGTAGATAAACATACGGAAATGCATGAGACTTCAACAGCTGCACTTCGCGCGCCTCGAAGTTTCGACCTCCCTGAAGGGGAAGAAGCTTCTCAGCTTGTAGGTCCTTTAGAGAATCTCAGGATCCGGCATCCTCAGATCCACACCGGATTACTGCGGTCTCTAGCAGGGGAATGCATTCGCCAATCCCGCCAAGACAATGAGCGTGTCAAACGGGCGATTCGCAGCGGTGAGCGGAGATAACATCCATTGAGCGAGAATTCGCTCTCACCGCCTCATCGATAAAACATCTTTTTTCTCAGCATCGAACGTGCAACGAGGCTTTTGAGAGTACTCAAGGCCTAAAAGCCGCCACACAACTCATTACAGGCTCAGCAAAGTACTCCTTTAGCTGCGGTGGCTACTGTAACTCAAGTGGACGTGCGCACGCAGGTATTCTCATCATTCACGCGAGTACAATGCAGAGAACCAAAAAGAGACGTACTCAAAGCGGATAGAGGTTATTGAGGCACTTGAGGCAATAAGGACAACTTTTCAGGGTATTTCCCATGCCGTTCGGAAAAGGACTGAGCCTCAGGTGAAAATGGATCGAAGTGTTTCCCATTTTAACCATATGACCAAGCGCTTAGCCCATCCCTAGGACAACTCAGAATGCTTCGGATAGGGTTCTGATTTTTGGTTATGCGAAAAATTCAATGGACCTTCGATAAATAGCGTCGAACTGACTTGATTCAACCCATTGTTTATACGATGCAGCATAATCTTTCTGGGCTTTGATATAGCTTAGAAACTCTTTTTGATTTGGCGGTGCATCGTTATTAAGACCATACATCAATTCTGTAAATTTTAAAGCAATTGCATCATAGGAAAAGCGATCTACCATATTTTGAGGTTGGACGCCGAGCTCATCTTCTGCAATGAAGTTGGCTAAATTGATCACTCTTCCGTTCAATCAAGGATCTCCAAGAAATGCTTTGTTGAAAAATTGGGGTAAACGCTTATTACATTTGCTAAAGTTATATGCGTGCTTCAACGCACCAACTCTCTCAGCGAGAATTCTCTTCAGACCAGCACGACTACTTCTCGTGCAAAAACCGGGTTCCGCACAAATTTTACATTGCCGACTAATAAGTTTGATGCATTCGATTTCACACTCAAGGCTTACTATTTGGTCTGTGATCTCTTCGAGTTGCGCGCAAGCCAACACAGTCTCTGCCACTTTTTTGATATTCGCATTCTCAAATTTGCGACAAAACTGATAAAAATCAACTAAAATATCTCTATATGTTTTATTATATTCCACAGCTTTAATGAGTATAAAACGAAATTTAGCATTACATTTACCTTGAAACGTAGAAAGCACAGCATATTTTTCATTGTGATCCGAAAAAGGGACGGACTGATTCCGCTCAACTTCTTCCGAAGGCAAATGCGCCTGCATGTAACCGCTGGGCAGCACGTCAAGGGAATCGCTGGAGATATTTTTCAATATAGACCAGAGTGTGATGTTTAGGCTTACTCCAGTATGCAGATCGCAGTGATTTCATGTGAAATGCCCTGTAATTTCCTTAAGGTAAATAAAACGTTCATTCTCTCTTAAGTAGCATGGTGTCATGTGATTTGACGTGGTGGTGACTCCGCCGTGTACCGTATATTGATCCCTTTTATCAAACGAATCTCTTGTATAAAGAACATTTCTGATTGGGTCGATGCACTGCAGCGACGCGCCCTTTTGGCAGAAGTACCGTGCAATTTGAGCTTTTCCCATTCCATCTAGACGTTCACAAATCCCTCCCCGAAGTATGCCGCTTTTGAGTTTGAAGTTTTTTAAAAGTTCTGTGGATAAAAGGTGACAAATTAACAAAAATTAGAACTATTTTTATGTTTATATATTATTGAATCTTTTATTTGTGGGGGAAATGGTAAAACCGCAAATTTTGGGTTCATTATGGGCAGCATTGATGGAGCATCTTTTCATGCAAATACTACTGCGATCAATCCCTCTGTAGCGGATTTTTCCGCTACCTATGACAGTAAACCAACCGATTCTATTCGGCCCGATGTACAAATATCGAGCCTGGGCCAATTCTCCAAAGAATATCCTAGTTTATACGCAGCGATGAGTAAAACCATTGGGCAAACTGCATGTGATCAAATGAAAAGCAGTAACGATCGCATCAATAAACTCATTCGCGAGCAGGGAAATGGTTAAAGATTTCTTGAAAAAAGCAATCATTTCCAACTGATTTTTAGCGCTGATGTAGAAAGCTAATGTTTGAGTGTGCATAGCTTGAGGGTCTACAAGAGCTTCTAGAAATAGGGGATTCTCTCTTAACGAAAAAAATAGTTGCATAATTGCTCTTTGCTTTATTCTGGCCTTCGTGAACGCGCAAAGACTCGACGTATGGCTCGTACAGAGATACCCCACCTATTCTCGCAGTTATTTTCAGGCTCTTATTGATGAGGGGCTTGTCTCCGTCAACGGTGCAAAGGCCAAAAAACGCCATCTGGTGGGTTTCGAAGATGAAGTGGATGTGCATTTTCGCGCCCCACTCGATCAAACCCCCCTTCTCGCAGAGAACATCCCGCTGGACTTGCTCTACGAGGACGAGGAAATCCTCATCGTCAATAAACCAGTTGGGCTGGTCACGCATCCAGGAGCGGGAAATTGGTCGGGCACATTTGTCAATGCTCTACTGCACCACTGCGCCCAGCTCCCGCAAAAAGATCCCCTGAGGCCTGGCATTGTACATCGCCTCGATAAGGAAACGTCCGGAGTGTTGGTCGCTGCAAAGTCAGCGCGAGCGCAAAGGCATTTACTCGGTCAATTTGCTGAGCGAAGAGTGCGCAAACACTACCTCGCCCTGACAAGCCAGCGTCCTACCTCACTCTGCGCCGAATGGCCCATTTCCAGGGATGCCAAGCAGCGTAAGCGCATGGCC
>CAXTAX010000059.1:0-5176 GCA_964241995.1 uncultured bacterium
CCCGCACAAAGATCTACTCCTGCATCCCCCACGCCAACCGCGCCAGCGACAGGGGACGTAGTCTCAGGGAAAGGAGCGCCCGCACAAAGATCCACACCTGCATCCCCCACGCCAACCGCGCCAGCGACAGGGGACGTAGTCTCAGAGAAGGGAGCGCCCGCACAAAGATCTACTCCTGCATCCCCCTCGCCAATCGCGTCAGCGACAGGGGGCGTAGTCTCAGAGAAGGGAGCGCCCGCACAAAGATCTACTCCTGCATCCCCCACGCCAACCGCGCCACCGGCAGGGGGCGTAGTCTCAGAGCAAGTAGCGCCCGCACAAAGATCTACTCCTGCATCCCCCTCGCCAACCGCGCCAGCGACAGGGGGGGTAGTCGCAGAGAAAGGAGCGCCTGCACAAAAGTCTACTCCCACATCTCCCACGCCAACCGCGTCAGCGACAGGGGGCGTAGTCGCAGAGAGTGGGGCGTCCTCGCAAGGCTCTGCGACCCCCCCGCTTTCTGGAGACCTCGAGCGGGGTAACGCCACATCCTCCCCAAGCGTGAAAAATCCTTCCACTTCTCGCCCTATTTCAAATGACCCATTGCGTCAGCAAGGAAAAGGAGAGGCCCCTGTTCGTCCACTTGAGCGGCAAAATTTCCCCAAATCTGCAGGTAGTTCCCCAGCAGCAGACGCATACTCCCGCAACGCCAGTTTGGGAAATCAGCTCCCCTCTTCGCCTGTCACAGGCGATACAGTGCCCTCTCCAATGCGCTCGGATCATGCGAGCACTTTGGCCTCTGGGGTCTCGGGGCAGACCAACCTTGAGCCCTCTACAGACGTGGCAATGCCCGCTCGGGACCCTGCAGAGATCGTGGGAGCGCGCACGCCCTTTTCGCCCCCCGCTTCCAATACAAATGCTGGCGATGGCGCGATGGCGCGCTCGAATAATCCTCAAGATGGATCTGCTCTTTCCCAAAGTGGCGACACCAGCAGAACATCTACTCCTCAGGGCGCTTACTCCAAAGGGAATTCCGCCCCATTGGCGCAAAACTCCCCACACGATGTGCGCAATACCCCTCAATTCCATGTGCGCTCAGACATCACCTCTAGCCCCCAGCCTAATGCTCAGCCATCTAGCTCCACGCCAGCGGGATCGATGAGTAGCGCAGGGGACGATTTTTCGACGCGTACGAATACTCGGGGGGACGCCGAAGGCGAGCGCGTTGCCCAAGCGCCCCCAACTTCTCTATCCTCTGCAGAGGCGACGGGATTTAAGAAAGTGCGCAGCAACACCCCCGATGCCCGCGGGCAAATTGCCCCTTCGAGTACCCCGAAATTACCGTCCACGGATGCTCCCCAGCAGACTGCAAAGCCAAATCGCGCGGATGTAAAAACCGCAGAGCGCACTCGGGCTCCATCGGACCGGGATGATGATCCCGCAACGCCTGCATTGCCGGGCCAACAGCCCGCCACTGCAGCTGATGTCAACCTCAACATTACTGCTCCGGTGCAGGAGCTTCCATCAGCTGATCGCGTCGAAACCGCGCAGCAAATCATTGCGCAAATGACAAGCCAAATCGCGCAGCTGCAGCACACCGATCGCACTGAGACCGTTGTAACGCTCAATCACCCTCCCCACTTTCGGGGGGTGCAACTCATCGTGACGGAATTCAACAGCGCGCGAGGGGAGTTGAATTTGACGTTTGCCAACGTGCAATCGCCTGAAGCCCAAAAATGGCTAGCGGAAAGTCGCAACCTCCACACATTAAACACAAACTTAGCGGATTTGGGGTATGTCGTGCAGCGCTTGGATACGACGTATCAACAAGATATGCGTGTGGATGCTGGAGACCCCAACGCCTTTGGGCAATCCAAGGAGCAACAGGGCGATGCACAGCAGCATCAACAGCAACAGCCAAAGCCGCAGCGCCTCTTTGCTGAAGGGCAAGATGCTCCTTAGCAGAGACATCGTTTGCATCGGCGATACGGTGCGCTTGGCAACTGCCAATGTACGCTCGGTCAAAAATGATGTTAAAATGCACAGAATTGCACTTTCTGACCCCTGTAATTGGGCGTCAAAAGAGCCGATCTATTAATGTGCGATTTTTGAGAATTTGACCGCTATGCGAGGTCGCATTTTGCTCGATTGGCTGAAGATTATACCCGAAGAGATTGCTTACCGCTGGGAAAAGTCGCCCTTTATGGGTAGATCACCGCCTTTTCAGTGGGATGCGCTAGGGAAAAAGCTCGGAGAACATCCCGAGTTAGCCGAACTGCGCATTTCCGCTAGTGAGTGCATTTGGCGCACACGTCCAAGTGATGGATTCCCCACTGACTGCACATGTGCACTTTTGGGATTTAGTGGCCTTTTGGGGCGCATCCACTGTTTGCTGTCCATGGAGCATGTCGAGCTTCTCATGAGCTGGTTTTTGGGCGACCAAGCTTTGGGCGATGCAGCTCTTCACGACGCTTTTTTGCGCTACTGCTTGCTTCAGGCGCTCACGCTCACCCGTTCGGTAAAACCTCTCAACGCCTTTGCCCTGTCTTTAGAGGCAATCTCTCAGGTGGAGTTGCCATCCCAAAACTACGCCTCTGCGCTTTGCGTAGACCTCACGATCAAACGAGGGGATCAGGCGGTCACAGTGCGCCTCGTCATCGAGGAGCCTTTTGTCGAATCCTGGAAAGGATATTGGAAGGACAAAATTCCCTTACAGATCGATGCAGAGGCCGCCCAAAGTACCCACCTCAACCTTCAACTCCTAGCGGGTCAAGTGGCACTGTTGCCAGAGGATTTACACCATCTGGCAGTAGGCGATTGGGTAAGCCTGGACACGCATGGCTTTTCTGAAGACTTAAAGGGCGCGCGCGTTTCGCTGCGCGTTGCGGAACTCGAAATTGGCAAAGGGAAGGTCCAAGGCGCGGAATTCACGCTCCAAGAGAGTCTTCCCTCTCCCTTCACGATACTATCCAAGCAAGATCAGGAGTGACGATCACTATGGCGAATCCCAATTCCCCTACACCCGAAGATGGGCGCGATGAGGTCGATGATTTTTTCACCCCAGAAGAGGAACAATTTGCCGAGACTCTCGAGCAAGAACAAACTAAAATGCAAACAGCCGACACTGCCGCTGCAGCGATGACACAAGTCCTTCAGCCTGAGGAGAGCCCAATCCTTGAGTCTCCCGATGCGTCCAATGACGTTGCTACCCCCTCCGAAGTAGGCGATGTTCCCCCCGCTATCGTCGCGCCGTCTAAGGCTTCCGAGGGGTTGCGCGTTCCCCGAGCAGAAGAGCAACCCACTCCCCTTTCCAAAATACCCATTACCCTACACGTCGAGATATCGCGCCTTTCTTTGAGCTTGCAAAAGCTCTTTGACCTCAAGCCAGGAGCAGTGGTGCCGCTTGGACAGGATTTAGAGGGACTTGTCGATTTGGTCATCGAAGGAAAAAAAGTCGGCCAAGCTCGGCTCCTGCGCATTGGCGAGGTCCTTGGCCTTCGCATCGAGCAACTCGACTAAAAGCATTCGTGATCGTGGCCACTTCTCACGCACTGTTCAATTTTTGTGCTTGCGCATATGTCTTTTGACGGTGTCTTTCGTGGGCGCTCATGCGTCTTTTAAGGTGCTTTGAAGCGCACCTTGCGGCGCGCTGGTTTTCGTTTCACTTGCAACGTGCGCTATGCACCAACATTTCTCCAAGAGATGTAGAGTTTTCTCATGATTCGCCCAGAATTTCCTCGTCCCGAATCGATTGCTCAGTTTGCAAGCGCAGAGCAAGCCCTATTCCTCAGTAGCCGGGACGGGAGCACTCCATCTCCCAATTTGGCGAGCTGTGGGGATTTAGAAAGCACTAATTTACCCCTTGCGGATAAAATTGACGCGGCTTTTGCGCACATTACGCATGCTGCGTTTTCTCCAACTTTGACCTCGCGAGATTTTGATTCCGCAGGTTCTAACAGCCTCGATGAGGCCACGGCTTGGCTACGGCCAATAAGCGCGTCCCTTGCCAAGCCTAAGCCCTTTGAAGCTCAAGGGATGACGCGTGGGGCCCAGCAAAACGTGCAAGCGCTGTTGCAGTCTAAAGGAGCCAGATTGCCGTCATTCGAGTCAGGCAATTGGGATAGCGCGATGGATCTTCTCAGCGAGGATCTGCAGCGCCGTTACCTCGGCGCTTGTCAAGACCATACGGGCTCTGAATGGGATCAGGTCGTCCACTTTGTCAAAAATCAGTGCGCGCTGATGCCCTGTTTTCAAGCAAGAGGCAAGGTTGAGCATCGCGATCAAGTAGCGCGCCAAGTAGTCTGTTTACTCTTAAAATGTATCCCTTGGCAGTATTGCGAAGCGCGTAAGGATCCTGAGCTTCTAAAAGCATATTGCGAGCTGATCGATAGCTACACCATCCACTTTCAGAGTACGTCTTTGAAACTAAAAGCCGAGACAGAGGCATCGCGGGCTTCTCCAGAGTACGAAGTATTTCTGCGGGCGCACTCTTTGCTGAAACATTTGGTCCTGTTAACCAACACAAGTGCGCAACAGCTGCCAAAAGACGTTGCATCGACATCGGCCATTTTAATCGAATTGTGCACGAGTTGGCTACACGCACCTGATGAGCTCGTCATTCTGAGAAAATGCCAAAGCACTCTACACTTGATCAAAGCAGCGATGTTCTGGAAAAGCACTCGCGAAAGTGCATCGAGCGATACGCATCAAGACTCCGCATAAATGTGTGGGGGGGTGCTCTCGCCTTTTTTCAAAGTGTTTGGGCAATTTCAGCTTCTAGTTTGCGATTTGACCTTAAAGATTTTCCTTCTCAATCGCTGGAAAAATGGGCCGAATTCCGCGTCTTTCACGCATGCGTACTTGAGTCGGCATCTTTTCCACTTTTCATTGAGCTGTTTTTGGTTGCGGTAGGCCTCTTCCCATTTTTTTCCACTTTCCTGTTCGATACGGTGGCTCTTGCGAAGTTCTGCGACTTCATTTTTTAAGTCAGAATTCTTTGAATTAATGGCAGCAAGATCTTTTTGCGCTGATGTTTTTTCTCGGTGGCTGTTGTGGAGTTCAGCGCATTTATTTCTCAAATTTGAATTCTCCGATTGCATCGCATCGAGATCTAATTGCGCGAGCTTTTCTTTTAGGATGTTTGCAAGTTTATTGCCGATAGACTGTTTGTTCTGATCTTGCTTGAACCTAGCAACAG
>CAXTAX010000060.1:0-5116 GCA_964241995.1 uncultured bacterium
ATCTTGTACTGGGATAATCACGTCATCGCGGTCGAAAAACCCGCGGGAATGGCAACGCATGAAGATCGGTCAAACCCCGATGCGCTTACGCTATGGGTAAGGGCTTGGGTGCGCAGGACTTGGGGTAAGGTCGATGCGGTCTTTGCTCACCCTATTCATCGCTTGGACAAAGATACCAGTGGGCTCGTGCTCTTTGCCAAGACCTCTAAGGCGCTGGGCAGAATGGGGGAAGCAATTCGGCAGGGGAAATTCCATAAGCAATACGTTGCTCTCGTAGAGGGTGGCGAAGCGCCTTTAGATGGAGAGCTTGAGCATTGGGTACAAAAAGAGGCGTTTTGCACGCGCATTGGCCAAACTGGCCTTGGACAGCGAGCACACCTCGCTTTTAGGCGTTTGGCGCGTACTGATGGCTTTTCGCTACTCTCTGTTTTCCCCACCACGGGTAGATATCATCAGATTCGCGCGCAGATGGCCCACATGGGCTGGCCGATTTGGGGGGATGTGCGATACGGCGGAAGTCTCATTGCCAGCGCATTTGGAGAGCGGGGAATTTACTTACATCACCGGCATTGCAATTTGCCCCATCCAATTACTCAAACTCCCCTGCATGTAGATTCTCCTTTGCCAGCCTATTGGCCCTCATGGTGTCAAAGAGCTTGCGATACGTGCCCTCCTCATCTTTTGGGAAACCAATGAACTAGGTGATGAGCGCGCTTTTAGCAATGCGGAAAAGCGTAGGCGTGAGAACGCTCGCTTTTTTGCGCATATACTCGTCATTTACCCTTGTCGAGCAAGATATCTTCATCGAGCAGGACGGCTATTCGGCCGAGATTGATGAACGAGGCGATTTGGCTCGCGCAGCGAATGCAGAACGCGAGTCTTCCCGACGCTCGCGCAACTGGAAGCAAGTGCAAAAATGCGGCGCTTGTCAGCGCAGCTTCCACCGCGAGGGCGCTCCACATTCTCGGGCGCTTTGCTTTAGGGATGAGCTGAGTGTCGATGAGCGCCGACCCGAGGCTAAAGCTCGCATTCAATCCAGCGATCGTTGTCAAACTAAAGCATTTGGGCATCGCGCGCACCCGTTTGCGGGCCTTGATCCACAGCACTCCCATTGTGAGTGACCAAATGAAGGTTCCACCCACTGAGAGCCCCCCCACAAACTTTAAAATGCGCCTGGCGATGTCCAAAGTGCGTTGCGTCACTGAATTATCGATGGTCAAGTGGTACGTCTTGAACCACCCCTCATCGGACGGGAGGCTAAAGGTGGTTGGGTAAATTTGCTTAATTTCAATTATAGGCATAGAGAGCGCTCAGATGTTCATTTGATTAAGGTATGAATGGATGGTTGAAGTTTCCCATTGAATCAAGGGTCGAATCTCGAAAAATTGGAGTCGAGGTGTAGTACCAAGGTGTCTATTGGAATTTCCCTCAGCCCGCGCGCGCATTGTCGCGGTATGTCGTTGGCAGGCTCGATTGGCCCAGATCGCTTCGAAGTGAACGACTTGCGTGCCAAACTGGCCCGAGAGATCTTTTTGAGGGTCAAGTGCGTGTGAAGTTTTCGCGGGTTTGCTGAAATTCTCCACACATTCTTTTAGATCAAATCACAAGCATCAGCGGGCATCCAGTGGCGCTCGCGCCCCTTCCACTTCACATTGCATCCTATGGGGTTGGTGAGGGGGGTTTTTAAGGGTTTTCCGCTTAGCAAATCCTCCAGGGCATTTTCCAAATCGTTGAGCGTGATTTTGGTGGAATCTCGGGGAGAATCAACTGCGCGGCCGCAGTACTGCAGTTTACGATCTTTGTCGAAGAGGAAAAAATGGGGGGTGCGTAAGGCGCCATACGCCTGGGCAACCGCTTGCGATTCGTCATAGAGATAAATCCAAGGAAAGCGGTGCGTCTGCATGCGCTCGAGCATTTTGGGAAAGGAATCTTCGGCCACCGTCTCATCGCTATTGGAGTTGATCGCAATAAACGCGACGCCATCTGAGGAGAATCTCTCGCTCATCCCACGCGTGACCTCGTCCGATCCAGTCACATACGGGCAGTGATTGCAGGTAAAAAAGAGCACAAGCGCTCGCGCTGCACGAAAATCGTCAAGCGAATAGACCTTGCCAGTCGTGCCAGCGAGTTGAAAGTTCGGTGCTGTTCGGTTGAGGGGAAGGGTAAATGCCATCGTAGTCAAAGCCGTAGGGGAATTTTGGAGATTGTAAACGCGAAAGTGCGCGCATCGCTTGAAGGCTTTTACTATCCACCGGTGATTCAAGTGTCTTGATCACTAACGCTTTGGCTGGTAGATTGCCCCAAATGAACGCCGACTTAAATCGATACAATTTTCTAAAGTAATCTGTGAATAGCGCGCAACTCTTAAATGCATTGCCCAACGAGCCAGAGCAGGTGCGGGCGCATTTGCATCGACGCATCTGCGATGCCCAAAAAGCGCTCGAGCATTTGCAGCATCCCTTTAAGCTCGCCGCCATCGAGGAGATCGCGCAGAGCATCTGCGCCTGCTTCCGACGTGGGGGCAAGGTCTTAATCGCCGGAAATGGGGGCAGTCTTTGCGATGCTATGCATATGGCTGAAGAACTGACGGGGTATTTTCGGCGTGATCGACCAGCCCTGCCTGCAATCGCTCTTTCCGATCCCGGCCACTTGAGCTGCGTGGCCAATGATGTGGGATTCGAATGGGTATTCGCTCGCGGGATCGAGGCTTTAGGCAAGCCAGAAGACCTTTTTATCGGATTGAGTACGAGCGGGAATTCCCCAAATGTTGTGCGCGCTTTTGCCGCGGCTAGTGCGCAAAAAATGGGGACCATCTCATTTTTGGGGCGCTCTGGAGGAGCCCTTAGTCAAGTCGCAGATATCGAATTGGTGGTAGAGGGGGACTTTGCATCTGAGAGAATTCAAGAGGCTCATATGACTGCGATCCATCTCATCATTGAACTTTGCGAACTCCTATTATTCCCCCCGTCTGTTGATGCGCCGCGAGCTTGAGCGCGCGCTGCTTGGGCTTTGGCGCCGCATTGCGCATGCGGAAGTGCGAGGGGGAATTTCCAGGGCGTTATGGAGTCCTCTGCGGGTTTTGGGAGCGCTATTTGGGCGGTGGGGATCTTGGCGCTTGGTCATGTACGAGCGCGGAATCTTGCGCAGTACGCGCGTTCCCCCTTTTGTGATCAGCGTTGGCAACCTTTCATGTGGTGGCAGCGGCAAAACCCCGTTTTGCTTGATGCTTGCCGAAGTACTGCGTCGATCGCATCGCCTGGCCATTCTCTCCAGAGGGTACCGTGGTACACTATCCCACCATGGGACGCGCGTCAACGATCGACTGGGCGCGCTGTTTGGGGCAAAGCTCATCGGCGATGAACCCCATCTTATGGCCGGAAAAAGTGCAGTGCCGATTTTTGTCGACGCACATCGAGTGCGCGGAGCCCTTTCGGCGATTCGAGAGTGCCGACCTCAAGTTCTGATTGTCGATGACGGCTTTCAACATCAAAAACTTCAGCGCCAATGCGAACTGCTGCTCATCGATGCGAGCGCGTTGACTACGCCGGCGCTTTGTCTGCCCGCCGGCCCCATGCGCAATTCTTGGAAAGAGAGCGCACGCGCCGATTTGATCATCCTGACGGGGCTCACATCTGATCGACAATGGCACGCAGCGCGCGCGCAGGTGTCTAAATGGTCGCGCGCGCCCGTCGTCGGCGCGCAGATGCAACTTGGGGAATTTGTGCCCCTCACTACTTGGCGCCATCTGCATCGCGATCGCGCGCGCGCAACAAAACTTCCAGCCCAGACATCTCCACCCCCAAGGCGGGTCTTTGTGTGTTGCGCTTTGGCGCACCCTGAGCGCTTCTTGCAGACCTTGCGCCTGGCGGGTGTAGAGGTCGTAGGAAGCGCCTGTTTGCCCGACCACGCTGCATTGACCTTGAGTGAAAGAAAAGATGTTTTGCGAAGAGCTAGCCAGTGCGCCGCAGATGCAGTGGTCTGTACCGAGAAAGATGCGGTGAAATGGGAGGCTCACCCCGATGATGATAGGTTTCTCGTCGCTTGCGCCTCAATGCACCTAAAGTACGAAGAGGGACTATGGCGCCATTTTACTGGCGCGCTTCATCGCAAGATCGAGAATTTCGGCTCGTACTCTTCAGGGGCCACTTTTGGCAAATTTTCATTTGGCGTTCAGGGCGTTGCGCAATGCGCAACCGCCCAGAGCCTAGAAGGTGAGGGAACATGATCCAGGGATTACTCGCGCAGCAAGCTCAATTTTTGGAGCACTTTTTCACACATGTCCATCAAGAGAGCATTCAGAAGCTGGTGATGTGCATTGCGGGGTCTCAGGGCACGCTCTTTCTCACCGGAGTGGGTAAAAGCGGAGCCATCGCGCAAAAGTT
The DNA here is from genome assembly GCA_964241995.1 of uncultured bacterium. Lineage (GTDB taxonomy): Bacteria > Chlamydiota > Chlamydiia > Chlamydiales > Parilichlamydiaceae > CAXTAX01. The sequence goes on from CAXTAX010000060.1 coordinate 4,383, forward strand.
GGCCAGCACGTTCGTCTCCACGGGTCATCGAGCATTGTATCTCTGCCCGACGAATGCGATGCATGGGGATATTGGCATCGTGCAGCCCAAAGATATCGCGCTTTTTTTGAGTAAAAGTGGGGAAAGCGATGAGCTGCTGCACCTACTCCCCCATTTCAAGGAGCGCAAAATTGCCTTGGCGCTACTGACCGCAGCTCCGAAAAGCCGTTTAGCCCATGCTTGCGACATTGTGGTCGAATTTCCCCTCCTGGGAGAATTGGGCCCCAGCGAGGTGATTCCCACAACGTCTAGCGCGCTACAACTCATACTTGGGGATATCATCGCGCTGAGTGTCATGGCGGAGAGAGGGGTGAGTCTGAAGCAATTTGCGCTCAATCACCCAGCGGGTCAGCTGGGGCGGCGTCTTTCGTTGCGCGTTGAGAATTTGATGTTGACGCGGGGAGATTTGCCTCTTTGCTCGCCAGAACATTCCCTACAAGAAGCGCTTTTGATCCTCACCCAGAAGCGGTGCGGGTGTTTGCTCATCGTCGATGCACATGTGCAATTGCTGGGAATCTTCACCGACGGCGATTTGAGGCGCCATTTGCAAGCGAGTGGGCCCACCCCGTTGCAGCAGCCCATGCATGCGCTGATGAATCGCGCCCCGAGGACGATCTCTGCAGAGGCGGGGGCCTACGATGCCTTGCAAATCATGCAGCGCGAATCTACATGGGGGTTTGAGCTGCCACCATTGA
>CAXTAX010000061.1:0-5086 GCA_964241995.1 uncultured bacterium
GAGTGGGAGTTGCCAAAGGAGACATCGACTCGCTGTACGAGTCACTGGATTTGCAGCTGCTAGAGACCCTCAACATCGCCAAAGATTTGGTGCTCATTCATCGCCATCGCAGTGAGATGGCGCAACGTTAACTTCCAAGACTATGAACGTTCGAGTTCGCATCGCCCCCTCGCCCACAGGTGATCCCCATGTGGGAACCGCTTACGTCGCGTTGATGAACCGCATCTTCGCCAAAAATCGGGGGGGGCGCTTCATCCTCCGCATTGAAGACACAGATCGGGAGCGCAGTCGCGCCGCCAGCGAAGAGATGATCTATAAAGCGCTCGCCTGGTGTGGAATCTCGTGGGACGAGGGTCCCGACATCGGGGGGGAGTTTGGTCCTTATCGACAATCGGAGCGCCTTTCCCACTATCGCGTCTATGCGGAAAAGCTCCTCGAGAGCGGCGCCGCCTACAAGTGCTTTGCAACGCCTGAGGAGCTCGCGCAGATGCGTGAGGTGGGGGGAAGCAAGTACAAGGGCTATGATCGGCGCTACCGCAACTTGACCCCCGAGGAGGTCGCCGAAAAAGAGGCAGCGGGCATTTCGAGCGTCATCCGCCTGCGCGCGCCACTTGAGGGGGATTGCCACTTTCATGACGGCGTCAAAGGTTCGATCACCTATCCCTGGAGCGAGATCGACGATCAGGTCTTGCTCAAATCGGATGGATATCCGACCTATCACCTCGCCAATGTCGTCGATGACCATTTGATGGAAATCTCCCATGTCATTCGGGGAGATGAGTGGGTCAGTTCAACCCCCAAGCACCTATTGCTCTATGAAGGGCTTGGGTGGAAGCCCCCTGAATTTCTCCATGTGCCGCTTCTTCTTGGAAAAGATGGACGCAAACTCTCCAAGCGGCGCAACCCCACCTCGATCTTTTACTACAAAGATGCGGGCTATTTGCCCGAAGCGCTCACCAACTTCCTCACCCTGATGGGCTACCGCATGCCTGGAGAGAAGGAGATCTACTCCATCGAGGAGATCACAAAAGAGTTCGAACCGGGAAAAATTGGAGTCTCTGGAGCTTTTTTCGATTTGGGCAAGCTCAGCTGGCTCAACCAGCAGTACATCATCCACTCCCAAACGCCCGAGAAACTCTGGCAGACCTTGAAGGGGTGGATGTTCAATGACGCGTTCATGCACAAGTTGATGCCCCTTTGCCATACCCGCATCAAGACGCTCAGCGAAATGATGGAGCTCTCGGCGTTTTTGTTTGTGGATCATATTCCACTCACTCAAGAAGTGCTCTGCCCCAAAGGTTTATCTCCTCGCCAAACGCGGCAACTGCTGCAGACCGCTATTTGGCAACTCGACGAGCTCGATGATTGGGGGTATCACGGCATCAATCAGGGATGTCGGCTTTTAGCCGACAAGTGGGGCCTGCACCTCAAAAAAGGCATCATCCCGATTTTCTATGGAAGTCTGATGGGTAAGCAGCATGGATTGCCCCTTTTTGAATCGACCGATTTACTCGGCAAAGAGCGGATGCGCGTTCGGCTCTTACGCGCTATCGAATTTTTGGGAGACATTGCCGGCAAAGAGCTCAGAGAGCTGCAGCGTGCCTGGCGCGAGGGAACTCTCTCTGAGCATTTGGCGCGCATCGCCGAAGAAAAGTCCCCTTAACGCAATGTATTCAATAGAGCGCTTTGACCATACTTCCCAGCACTTCGAGTAGCATGAAAGCAATGCTCACCTCCACCCTTGAGGTTCGGGAATGTCTCACTAGCCCCGATGCCGAAAGGGAAATTCATCATCTGCGCCTCAGGTTTGAGGGGGGGGAAGCGGTGGCTTCCTATCGCCCGGGCGACTGCTTGGCCATTTACCCCCAAAATCAACGCTTGATTGTCCAGACTTTGCAAGCATCGCTTGTCGATGGGGGCGAGGAACCCCTCATTTTGGAGGGAAAATCGGGTAGGGAATTGCCGTTAGGAGAGTATTTACTCCACGGCGCCAATTTGCACAGCTGCTCACCGTCACTTGTCTGCGCGGTCGAAGCCCATTTACCACGAGGCAGTTCCGATAAAGAGATCCTCACCCGCCTTTGTCGCGAAACCAGCCAAAGGTCGCTTTTGGTGCAGTTCAGCCGCTCGAGGACGCCTCAGCAGCTCTTGCAGCGCTATCCTGGAATACTGCCTGCGCAAGTGCTTTGCGATCACCTGCAGCCCCTGTTGCCCCGATTGTACTCGATTGCCTCCGCTCCTCATTGGGCACCTGGCGCTGTCGAGCTGACCGTCAGCTACGTCGAGATTGGAGGACCATCGCCTAGGCAAGGAGTCTGCTCGCATTGGCTTTGCCGCGATTTAGAGCTCGGGCAAGCGACGCGTGCCTATCTGCACCATCACCCCACCTTTCATCTTCCCGATCATGCAGATGCCCCTTTGATCATGATCGGAGCGGGAACGGGAATCGCGCCTTTTCGCGCTTTTCTGCAAGAGCGCGTATCGACCAAATCGCGCGGCACAAATTGGCTGATGTCGGGACAGCGCACGCGCAAAAGCGATTTTCTCTACGGCGATTTTCTCCAGGATTTGGAGGATGCAAAGCGCTTAAAGCTCGATTTGGCCTTTTCACGCGATCAGGAAAGCAAGGAGTACGTCACCCACCTGATGTGGACGCATGCGCGAGAGTTGGTGCGGCAGCTTCAGGATGGAGCCTATCTCTACGTCTGTGGCAGCATCGCCCTTGGAAAATCGACGCAGGAAATGCTCCTGCAAATCTTGCAGAGCGAGCTTGGGCTTACTTCACTGCACTCCGGGGAATACTTGAAAGCATTGCGCAAAGAGGGGCGTTATCGGCGCGACATTTACTGAGGCAGATTGGTGTAAGTAGCAAATTGCGTTAACGCGAAAGAGTTTTTTTCTTGCCATGCGATGAATCTCCGAACCTCTTTTGCATCCATTTTGACGTTTCGCTAGCATCTTTTCCCGGATGGCTCGCTTGAAGCACTCTGCCATATATCTGTACGAGCTCATGGATGGCCCTTTGTATCCAGCGTTCAGACTTGTCTTTCTTGGCGCGCTCAGCCGTATGGATGGATGTGCGTAGAGCTTCGATTGGATCGCCAGAACAAACATTTTTTTCGTCGCTGAGAATGCGGTGGATTTTGCGGCACAGCTCATCGCAAAACTCGAAATGCTCCATTTGCGCATCGTCCAAAATTTTGATCGCCCGATTTCCAGCGGGCTCCTCAAGGACCCAATGCAAAGCTGCCCAGTCATAGATGCGTCCCGTAGAGCCATCTCCTCGGGGGCGAATGTCTTTGACGGGAAAGCGGGGGAAGCGGCCTGAGATCGGGCAGGGGTTTGCAATGTGCCTGAGCGCATTAGAGGCAGAGGTTGAAAGGGCTTTTGGAAAGAGCAGTTGATCCGATGCGATTTCCCGTTGCATGAGACATCTAATTTTGGGGAGGTCTTCAGAGCGCTTTGTAAAGCGATGGCGAAGACCCATTGCGATGAGCAATCGATCGAATTTCGAAGAGAGTGCATCCTTCAGAATGATTCTCTTTCCACGCAGCCCCGCAACCAAATCGAGAGCTAGGAAGCCCACGCCCACCCCGGCAACGCCGCAAAGTGCAATGCCGATCAGGGGATTTCGCGTTGAGGTAGATACTTTGCGCGCAATCGCGTCAAGGGATAGGTCTCTTGGCCATCTCCGCACCTTCGCCTTGAAACCGCTGACGCCCAGCGCAAATCCCGTACACAAAGCGAGACTTCCCCGCCACCTGGTGAGCACTTCGCGGAACTTTTGCCAAGTGCTCTTTTCGGGCGCGAGCTCCTTTTCGATTTGCAATAATTCGCGTTCAATGGGACTACTGCTAAAGGGACAGTGGTGACTTGACGTTACGTTCATGGATTTTTGCCTGTTTTGACATTGCTTTTTCGCTCGATGGTGGGTATCAAACTTCACCGCAATGGTGCAGGCCTTGCGTGGATTTCTGCAAGTTGAAATTCGATTTTTGGGCCGCTTCTGACGAAAATCCAAGGTTGCGAAACGCCATAGGGCCACAGGGAAGGACTGGCGGCAGGCATTTTGGCTGCTTCTTTTGGGATGACTTGCGATCAGGTGTCTCTGCACGCGGAATTTTCATTTTATAGGCCTTATGGAAAACGCCTAAGAAGCAAAAGTGAGTTTGTTCTGCATAAACGTGATGACTCATTTGCCAAAGCTGACGTGCAGAACTTAGGTCAGGATCTTTCAAGCTCTAACATGCTACGGTGGTTACTTAAGCGACAATGATGGGGTGATCACTGCCATAGCAGGTAATCGCAGGGGTATTCGCTTGCAGGCGATGCCCCATAAAGCCTAGTTGGTTTCCTCTGAATTTTCGATCGAATTCCACCTTGCGAGTGAGACCTAATGGGGGCTTCGAGATTTGCCCGTTGCGCCTCGCTAAGCTTAAAAGCTCTTTCGGGCAATTGATGCCTTTTGATCTTTCATCGATTGTGTTGCGGATCGGTTCAAAGCGAGAATCTATGTTTCGTAATAGGGAAAGTTTTTATCTATTCTTCTCAACGCAGCCTTAGAAGCCTAGCTAGCAGTACTTTTTGGATCACTCCAGCGAAATATTGGGCGATAGATCTGATAGAGTTCCCACAGTGCCATTCCCTTCCAGTGTCCGAAAACATCTTTTCTGACACGTTCTGCAGCATACATTGCTTCGCGCAGAGCTTGAATTGGATCGTCTGAGTTCAGCTCATTTTCGACATAGAGTGCGCGGTGGATTTGGTGGCAAAGCGCGTCGCAAAACTCGAAGTGTTCGAACTGCGCATTTTCTAAATCTTGGATTGCTCGATTTTCAGGGGGTTGCTTGAGGATCCACCGCAAGCTCGCCCAATCGTAGATTGCCCCAGCAGAGCCATTTTCTTGTGGGCGAATATCTTTGACGGGAAAGCGAGGAAATCGTCCAGAGATGGGACAGGGTTTTACGATTTGCACAAGCGCATTGTGAGCCGAGGTCGCGATAGCCGATCGAAAGAGCAGCAGATTTATCGGAATTTCCTTCGCCACGATCTTGCGAATTTCGTGAAGATCTCCAGAGTGCTTGAT
>CAXTAX010000062.1:0-4252 GCA_964241995.1 uncultured bacterium
GATCTGCCGATCTTATCAACCCAGAATCATACAAAATGCGGTGGATTCTAAGACAGATATCTTCGCAAAATACTAAATTTCGCACATCAACAGATTTCAAGTGGTCATACACTCTGTCTTCAATGGGTTTATTCAATACCCATTGCAATGCGGCCCAGTCATATACGGGCATTCCTGGGATATCTTCAGTACCGGGGCTCGCATCTCGAACGGGGAATCGAGGACATTGACCGGTTATTGGACAGTATCCCACAATTCCGCGCAGTTGAGACGCTATTGCACGGCTAAACGGTCTAGGAAATACCAGTTTTGTTGTGCCAAGCCCCCTCAACATTTCCTCTCTGATCGCAGCAGTGGACGGAGGAGGTATGTAAATCATTTTATAGCAACCAAACGCGGCAAGCGCGCTTAATGCAAGGCCAGATGCTCGTACAGCTGGTTTAGGTTCATCCTTTTCTTCTGAACTTCGAAGCCAATTCAAAGCGTTGAAACCGACCCAACCAGCGCCTAGAGCCAAAACGGAACTCACGCCGATGCTTGCTGCTGAGATGGTCAATCCTCGATTTTGGCTTTGTTTTAATTTTTCGGGAGTCGCCAACCCCCTTTCAATTTGTACCAGCCCATGCTCTATGGGATGATTGCTAAAAGGGCGATGGTCAAGATTTAAAGGGTTTATAATATCATCATATTTGTGGGTTAATATGGCTGTTCAAGAAAAAAATTTAAGGTAGTTTAAATTTTTCTAAAACCATTTTGTCAATCATTTGGCGGTGCTTATTCCTCTCTTTCAGCTCTTCTGAAGAAATTTCCGAATACCCTGGCGCAAAAATAGAAAATCTTCGTTTGGTCTTTGGAACATGAGAACTGAACCTTTCGTCATAAGCGGTTTCCGATTTAATCCGTACGGGATAAATCACCTTGCCCTCGTGATTGAGCAAAGAATGGATGACATTTTGCGTAACAGGATCTCTATGGGATCTTTCGAGATGTTTGAAGATCGCATTGCGATGGAAGGTCACCGCCATAGTCTCGCCTCGATCATTGCAGTAAGTAAAAATGGCGCGCATCATTTTGGGAATTACATCTAGGGTAATTGGGCAGATGGGCTCTTTGGTTTCATTGAGGGCATTTTTACCAATGTCAATACTGCTGGCGTTGTGAATTTGGGGAATAGTCATCGTTTGACCTCCAAGGTTTGGTTGAACAAATGAGCAAGTTTCGCCGTATAGCCGCCTTGCGATTCGACCTTGGGCGTCGTGGCGTACGCGCGGATTGCGCTCTGCGACCCAATCGTTCGCAATGGACATGATCGCAAAGAGAGTCTCACGAAAAATATCGTAATCGTAATCAGGGCGTGCTTCCTCAGGACGTTCAATTGCAGTAGCTGCTGCAGTAGCTGTATGGCCTAGGAGAATTGCCGAACAAATGGCGCAAGTGCTCGCGCAAATCGCGGCGGTCCCAAAATTGTCAATGAGCGCAATGACGCCCTCTGGAGATCGAATCCAATGAGTGCGCCATTAGGTCAGATTGGGGAGGATGAGTTCATTTGTAACGCATTCATTTGAAACTCGAGCGATTAGTTGCCCCTGCAATACGTTGAAGGCGGTTGTATTTGTACACATTGGAAACCAGCTCCTTGATGGTTTGGCCAAAATTTGAGATCGTGGCGCGTTCTAGTGCCGAGTATTTTATTTTCTGGATTTTTGCGCAATGAGGAAAAAAATGGCGCGTAGTAGCCTTTAGTAAAAATATAATTTACCATTTGATCTCCTTGACAAACACACGAAAGCATACGCTTTTGTTGGCAAGCTTCTTAGTTTTGCCTTTCCGGTAGTAAGCAGCTTGAAGGCACGCATCGGGCCCGTCTTGAGCCTTCTATGACAATGCGTTGTGAGATCGCAATTGCACCTTGCTATTCTGACTCAACAGGATGGGGGCAGTAAAGATCTGTACAGGGTCTTCACAAGCTAAACACGGAGCAAGTTCGATGTCGATTTTGCGTTGCACGCAGTTTGAGGTTTTGAATACTGATGATGGGGTGTAGCTGTTGTGAGATGCACAGTCTCAAAAAGGTCCAGAGCAATCAACTGCCCAAAGTTGGATTTTATATGGGCAGCGAGGCAAAAAATCCTTCAAAAAAACCTTTTAGGGCTTGTGGAGCTATTTCTCTAGCCCTTGACAAAGGAGGTATTTCTATGCATTTGCAAACGAGGATTTGCACCCATTTTTGAACGCCATTGAGCTACAACTCTTATCAATGGAGTAGAGTACTTTTTGTAGTAGAACAGTAAAAATTAACAGTTGGCTAGAGCTGCCTTAGAAGTGAATGAGAGGGACCCACATAGTACTTTTGAGAACTATCTGAAATGTGGAGGCGCTTTCAAGTCGCATGGGGAAATCGAGCAAAATTTGGGGAGATCCCCCAAATTTATGCGTGTCTAAAACGCCTTTAGTGTCCTAGTCGGGACCCTCGAATTTAATTCAGGGAGCACCCAACGAAAAGTTGAGCCACTGGCTGTAGTTTGTGCTCGCGGGTGGACAATTGACAAGACTCAGGTTTCCAATCATGAACTCCAGCCCAATGCCCGAGGTGCTCCCCTGGCCCGTGCAAAGGAGTTGAGGGGCATGTGATAGCTGCATCCAAGATCCCCCCCCTTGAAGAGTGGCATTCACCGGTTCTCCGTTTTTGACGATGCGAGCCATCAAAATCAGATTCTGAGGCAAGCTCGAGGTGCCCAATTGCACATCGACTTCCCAGGTGCTTTCCTCATCAACGACAGTCAAATCGAGTTCAAAAGTTCCGGGTAGGAGTTTGGCCGAGCAAATATCGGATCCGGCGCCAGAGACCAAATCGCTATTCGAGATATTAAAGATGGCGCCAGTTGTATTGGCCGAAATTGCGTTCTCGCTTGCTCCTTGCAAAGTAGCGCACGCGCAAAATGCCGCAAGTGCTGCCAAAAGCCCAATGCGCATTGCGGGAAAAAGATTCATGTTCATCTCCATATCGGCTAAATTTTTCCAGGTATTTCCCAAAATTCTCAAGAGGGTCACTTCAGCATTTTGAGCTTGCGCTTGATGGGAACGATTTCCCATTTCAATGCGTACTCCATGCCCGCATCGACTGTGATGACCTCGCGTGCCGATCCCCTGATCTGGTGATTTGGGGGGATGGCCGCTTTATAGATTTCCACCACCCACTTGCCGGGGCGCACTCTGCCAAATATAAACGCGCCATTCGCATCTGTCTTCGCAGCTAGCCTTCTGGTGCCGCCCACCTCTTGGAGGGACACGGTAGCGCCCTGAAATCCATTGGTTGCGCTCATCTCTTGCTCGCCAAACTTCAAGCGCCCAACATCGTCGCTGACGATTTTTTTGTCATCTCTTGTGATGAGAAGGGTCCCGCAAATTTGGGAGACATCGGTGACGCGCAAATCTTTGGTCTCGAGCTTCCCCCTCGCGAGTCGAACTTTTTGCATCCCAGAGTCACTTTCGATCTTCGCCTGGGGGATATTTTCGAGCCAGAGGGGGTACTCCCCTTCGGGCACATTATCAAATCGATAGCGCCCTGCACGATTGACCATGCTTTTACGACCGCCCAGACAGACGATATACTGGTGCGTGCTTCTGGGGTCCCGCTCATCGCTCACGCAGCCCCGTAATTTGCCCCCGATGGAGCGTCCTGAAGGAAGGCTGAAAAAAATCGAGTAGTCCAACGTGAACACGTGGGACTTGGCTAGTCTTCGTCTGGGAAATGCGCGGGCGTTATAGGTGCATTTCAGTACGTGATCATTGCGAGGACGCCAAGTGAATCCCGAAATATAGTTTTGCGAGCGCTGATTCTGCGCATTCGAAAAATGCGACGCAAAACTAAACGTAGCGCGCGTCGATGCATTCCAAAAAAGCCCCAATTTATGGGAGGTTGTGGATCTGGTAGAGCTCGATTGAGGATTTGCCCCCCAGCTGCCATTCCAGTAGACGCGAAGTGCAGAGAGGGCTTGCAGTTCGACTTTGACCTGTGGCTGATAGTGCACAAGTCTTCCCCTGCGCTTTCCTTCAAAGTGCCCTCCGCTGATGCCGACCGAGCCGTCCACAGTGACCAGCTCCCCTGAATAGATTAAGCCAGGAATCACCCCTTGAATGCAGTGCATGCGGTTTGAGCGCATGCGATCGCCTCTATTGCGGTAGCTAAACTCCAAACTCCCCTTACAGGCCCAGAGCAAGTGCCGGCGAAAGGTCAGCGCGAAATCGCGCG
>CAXTAX010000062.1:4262-5036 GCA_964241995.1 uncultured bacterium
GTCCCGGGGCGGGCATAGGGATTTTCGCGGTTCAAAAACCCTCGAACTGAGACGTATAGAGGCTGAAAATCGCGCGCAAAGAAAAACGATCCCTCTTTGCGATCGCGCGCATTGCCCCAATACCCCGCCTGTTGCTGCGTCCAAAGCATGGATCCCTGCCAAAGGCTTTTAAATGGGGCTTGCCAGCTAAATTGAAACGCCCATCTTTGGCTTTCTTGCGCAAAGTGGGCACTTGAGCCGTTGCGCGCGAGCAGGAGGGCAAAGCGCCCCCAAGGTTGTGGGGTCGATCGAATCTGCGCGCTGTAAATGCGGCGATGGGGACTAACCGGCTCTACACTGGGGCTGAGGAGATTTTGGCGTCTTTTGTCCAAGAGCTCCAAGAGGAGATCGGCGCGCTCTGTCATGAGCGTGACCGAACCGCCCAGCTGACTTCCCGGCTTCCAAACATCGAATATGTAATCGCGCTCTTTAAAGCCAAAAAGCGCGCACTGCACGCGTTGCCACGCGCCGTAGAGGCGGCAGCCGCGCGCGAGCATCCCCGGCTGGGTCAAGGTGGAAAGGACGTAGGTTGAATCCCCCAAATCGATGCGCCAGTCCTCGTCGATCAGAGAAATGCGCCCCTTTCTTGTGGGATCTTGCGAACCGCGATAGTTTTCTCCGGGCAATTGGAAGAAAAAATCGAGTTTGCGCGATCTCTGCGCATTGACGTAGCCCGAGCCCGACCATTGCCAAACCAAATCTTCCCGTTTTCCATCTGTTGCGTAGCGCAATTGC
>CAXTAX010000063.1:0-4037 GCA_964241995.1 uncultured bacterium
ATTTGGAGGTGTATTTTTTGCATGCACTGCAATTTGCATGCTAGTATTCCCCGATTTCTTTAAAAGCGCTCATCCCCTCAAACCCAACTCGCAAGTCCGATACCCATGATCGCTTGGATGTAGATCCAACGAGAGGCCATTGCTCGAAGAGGGGCGGGGGGGGTGATGCGCTACAAAATGGATGGAGCTTGAAAGCATGAGATGGAGGTGGAGATAAGTTGACCACTCTAAACACGGCATACGCAGCGATGCATCGCAGCCTACACTTTCCGCGGCGGCTGCGCCTTGGCAAATTTAGCGAGGAAATTGTTTCCCTCAATCGTGAAGAATTAGATGAACTCACTAGAAAAATTGACCATTTGATCGAGCGGAAGATCAATCGTGACGCAGCAATGCGACGTGAGGGACCCATCCAAGGGTTTTCCCGGACTCTTCGCGCGCTATCTATAGGTGGATTGATTTATGGCGGATTGTGGATGATCCCACAAGGCCTCTATGTATCGCCGCAAGATGTTTTGGAGAGCAAAAACAGGTTTTGGCTTGCAGTGCATTTACTTGGCTGCGGAGCCCTATCTGCGATCGCAACGCTGGATGCGGGAATTTCTTGTATGGGGATCGTGTCAAATTGGAAGTTGCGCAAACTCGAAGCATTGAAAGCATCGCTCGATGATGAATACGCCGGCCGTTTGAAAGCGTAAGACAAGGAATCTAAAGATTAAGATGTCTTTAGGTGGCTCTGCAAACGGAGTAGATATATTTGGACTTTACCCGCAAAGACTTTTCAATGCATTTGTCTTTAGACAACTGGGGTTTTAGGTAGGCCAGTGACTTTTGCATCGGGACCATCTTCCCACTTGCCGAGCTTGCGTAGAACCTCGATACGCTCAAAGCGGCTCAATACGTTGCGTTTTTGCGCAGCTTTTCCCGATTTGCCGAAGCTATGGTGTCTAGACATTGCCGAAACCTATGAGGGTTTTGCGCGATTTGTGAAAAATTTTGGCACGAATGCCATGGAGCGCATCTGCTCAGGTAGGGCATTGATCGCCGGTTTGAGCTTGATGTGGTCCACTGCGTCATGGCTTTTCACCTTCAAGGCGACGGGGATGCGTTTTCTTGGGTACCGGGCGCGCCGACGCGCGGGTTTGCTCTTTCTAGTCATCGAATGGGTCGCGTTAGATTGGTGCGACTATAAAGGTACAAAGCGATTGGTGGCAAGTCTAGGGTTGAGATGTCGAGGGCGTGATTTGCAAGGCGGGATTTTTGGTTGGCTCGGAACGCCCTTCCTGCGAGCGGGGCGTTTTAGGGACGTTGGCCGGAGAATTCTTAGCCAGCAATTGATTGAAAAAACCAAAGACGTCGAAATTGTCGTAGTCAAATCCCTCCTCGGTATTTTCCCCGTCATCTCGAGAGTTTTCGAAGCCCTGAGGCGTATCGCGCCATTGGAATTTGCGCCGGCGACGCTCCTTTTTTCCCCTGTTTTTTGGATCTTGCTTTTTCGCTGCGGAAGTTTCTTCTGGGTCAAAGGGGGCGAGAGGAGTCCATGGCAACACCATCACGTCGGTATTGCCCAGCAATTGCTCATCTCCCTCTTCAAGGAGTTCTCCGCGCAATCCCGTCACGTAGCGTTTGGTCAAGGGTTTGAGCATACTAAAGAGCATCGTCAGCAAACCGAGCATATTCATGCTCCCTTTGGGAATCTTGTCATGCTTGGCGGGCGCACTTGCCGCAACACCACTTGGTGGCGCAATACCCTTCTTTCTAGAATGCCCAGGCGGCAAGAGCTCCGGAGAGATCCATTCGGAAAAATCGGCGTTGAACCACAAATCGCTGGGAGTGAGCTCAGTTGGCGCGAGATGAGATTCTACGGCGGCTTCTACACTATCGCGATCGCGATGTATAACGGTGCGCGAAAGTTGAGGCGAGGGGATGTCTCCGGGTTCGCATTCGCCTGGAGCCAGGAGCGCTCTGAGCGGGGCGTTTACCCGGTTCGATGCAGTATTGCCAGTGGAGAAAAGATCAAAGCTCCCCCGAAGTTCAGTACGCGTTCCCCCCTCCCTCGTCAATTCTTTCATCGAGGTCAAATCGTCGATGGGCTTTGGAGATTGGTCGCTCGAGGTAGGGCTGAAAGGAGCGGGAACTTCTGGCGGAAGTAGGTTAAAAAGAGCATCCACAGTGACCTCGCCGAGCGACTTATCCTTGAGCTCGAGGGGAGAAGAGGAATGGTGAATCGACTGAAGTATACTCATAAAACGAACTAATTGAGATTAATATCCTATTATCACAATTGAAAATATAATGACGAAATGCACGAAGAAATTGTTTTTTATCCGAGAAGAAATCGCTAAAATGTGAAGATCGAAAAGCTCTTCCATCAACAACTACTGCCAATTGAAGGACCGTTTAATGTCGTGGATGAACAGCCGCAAGTATCAACTACCTCTAAAAACACCTCTTTATAGAGTGGTTTTCTGCGTAGTGCATGTACATCTCTTTTTCGTCGCAGAGATCTCTTGTGCCAATAACAAGTGCTTAGATTGCAAAGCGCTAGATCTCTCAGTGCTAGAAAAACAGGCAATAGATCTACGCGTTCCTTTATCGCTTGCAGAAGCTGAAAAAGAATGCCTGTGCAACAACTACGAACTGAAAGCCAGTAAGCTCTCAGAGGATGCAGCCCGGGCCGCTTACCTACAAACAAGCGGGGCACTGCTGCCTCAAATTACCTATGCGGGCAATTGCATGGGAAATCGCGCTCGAACGATCATTCCAGCTGGCGGGTTCAATGTCTCTCAAGCACTCTTGAACTCTCCAGTTTGGGTGCAAAGGGCGATCAAGCGCGCAGATTGCCTCACAGCGAGTTTGGAGCGCATCGCCCTGGAAAATCAGTTGATGTACTCCGTGCGCACTGCCTACTACACCTGCGTCCTCACTGGGGTTAAGCAACGCGTGAACCGCGAGCAAGTCGATGTCTTGCAACGCGCCTTGCAAAGAGAGCGGCAGCGCAAAGATACTGGGGATTCAACTCAGTTCGAAGTCGATCAAACCCACGTCGCACTCTTCAATGCCCTGAGCTCGTATTACAGCAGTTGCCAGAGTGCGAAAATTGCCGTGGATCAATTGTCGAGTCTGCTCGCATGGGATCCGCTTCGCGCGCAAACTCTGCAAGTTCGCGAACAAGCGATTCCCATCGAGTCGAGCGCATATCTCAGGGAACGACTCGCCGAACTCGAACTGCATCCCCATAGGGTTCTAGGTTCCTTTGAAGATGTGCATGCACTAGATGCTGACAGGGTAGATGTTGAGCAGCCGTGGCAATTTGCCCCACATCAAGTGGCCATTTGTCAGGAATTGGCCTTGCAATACCAGCCCGAATTGCGCATCGAACGCCTAGGAGTAGTGCGGTCGTTTCTGCAGATCAAGCAGCAACGCGCCAACTATCTCCCCAATAGTTCGGCAACCTACGCGAGCAATCAAAGCCAACCCCATTACGCGCCCTGGCAGGGCAAGCAGCAGTGGATGGGGGCGATCAACTTCAGCTGGACGCTTTTCAACGGCTTTGCGCGCGAGCAAGGAATGCGTGGTGCGAAACTGAAGTGGCGCGCCAATCGCTTAAAGTTCGTCAAACAGCGAAATGATGTGACTTTGCAAATTCGCGATCAATTTCACAGGATTGAAGAGGGTTTATTGGGGTATTTCGTGGCCAATACCGGCGTGCGTTTGGCCGAGAAAGCCTTAGATCAGGCGCAAGTGCGCCAGCAATTGGGAAAGATTACCCCCTTAGATTTTCGCATGGTGGCGAACCAGCTTGTCAAGGCGCAATTTGCAAGGGTGGAGGCTGCATTTGGTGCCGTGACTGCATATGACAAGCTTCGTGCGATGTGCGCCAGCGAGTACAGAGGTCTCCTTGACGATCTGGGAGATGCGCAATTACCCCATGAGTGAATGTGCATTTTGGGAACGTTGGGTATCCCCAAAGACCCCCTCCCTCTTTACCCTATTCGCAAAGTCTAAAGAGGAACGACGCTACTTTCGCCTCGCCC
>CAXTAX010000063.1:4047-4710 GCA_964241995.1 uncultured bacterium
GATTTCGAGAGCCTTTTTTCGAAAATTTCCGCTCCCGGATTATTTCCCACCCCTCAATGCATTTTTCTCGAAGAGGCGCAACTTTGCACAGCACCTTTTCTGGGGCGATTAGCGCATTGCATGAAAACTATTGAGTGCGATGCGCACACTTCACTGCGTCTGGTCCTTTTGGCGGCTGATTTGCCAAAACCCGAGAAGTGGAAGGCGTTGCTCAGCAATGCAAGTGCGCTCAATCTCCTCGCTGAAAAGCCGTGGGAAAAACAGGAGCGCTGGCGAAAGGGGCTTGAGGCGCGCGCGCTTGCAGGGAGCTGCAAAGCATCCGCCAAAGCCCTCAACTTGCTCATTGAGCGCTGTTCGGAATCGCGCTTGATGGCAGAGCAAGAGCTGGATAGGCTGATCACATTCTGTGGTGATACCAAGTATATCGATGAACATTGTGTAGCCCAAATGGTGGGTCAATTACCCCAAGAGCGCATTTGGCCTTTTTTACGCGCCATTGAGCATCTAGATTGGGTAAGCGCTTGGCCCTTTGTGAACGATACATTGCAGACGGGAACCAATGCATTGGGCATTTTTGCGACAATGCGTACGCATTTCCAAGGGCTTTTAGTATTGGCATCAGATGAAAGTCCATCAGGGCCGAAGGGTGACGCATCGGCCGAA
>CAXTAX010000063.1:4720-5033 GCA_964241995.1 uncultured bacterium
AGTCTGCTTATCGGCTTGGGAAAAGACGTCTTGAATTTTTCCTCAAGACCTTAGGCGAGGTCGATGGAGAGCATCGACTGGGGACATTGCCCCCCGAGCAAATGCTCGGCACTTGGCTTTTGCAGTGCGCCAGTCGCTGCAAGTGAAGCTTTTAGCTGCGCCTGTTCCACACGTTCCATAGGTGCGTTGCCACGAGAAATCGTGCCCGCACTTTTTTTACTGGGGTTTACTGAGCTTGAAGTTGAGGCAATACCTTCAGTTCCCGGGATGTGCTCGAATTGGTCCCGCTGCTACTCGCCTTTTGTAAATCGAG
>CAXTAX010000064.1:0-4972 GCA_964241995.1 uncultured bacterium
AACCATGGCGGGGCGAGCGGAAATATTCTCCTCAAAAAACTGCTCTAGCCAAATCGACGCGATGAGTCCCCCCAACGCGCTCCCAGCTCCTAAAATCCCCGATAGGACCAACAGCCAACCGAAACGATCGGTCAACGCGCGCGCTGCGACGACCGGGGCGACCATCAACCCAGTTGTGAGCACCAAACCACCACCTCGAATTCCGGCCACAACAGCGCACGCGGTAAGCAGCGAGACGATACGCTCGATCGCGCGCTTTGCCAAACCCTGCGTCGCAGCAAACTGGGGATCGAAATGCACGGCCAAGAGCTCTTTAAGGGATACTGTGGCGAGGCAGACACATAAAGCGGCAAAACTCCCGAGCACCATCGCTTGCTCATCCGTGATGGTCGCGCTCTGCCCGTACAAGGCGCTTTGCACTTGCTGATACAGTCTTGGGTGCAGCCACTGCAGTCGACTGGCGATGAGGGTGCCAATCCCCATCGATCCCGACAACACCCAACAAAGTGCGGCATCTTGGCGCACACCGACTCTGGTCAGGGCATGCACCCAGACTAGGCCAACTCCTGACATCGCCAAAGCGCCTAAAGTCGCGATCAGTGCGCTCCACCCCTCAATCCATTCTCCCGACGTGCCGAGCGCGGCGACGAGACAAAGCGCGAGCGCGACCCCTGGATAGGCTGTGTGAGAAAGGGTTTCTGCGATCAAATTTTGCCGTTTGACAAACATTAAAGCGCCTAAAACCCCTGAGGAAATGCCCAAAAACAGGCTGCCCAATGCGGGGCCGCGCAGAAGGGGATCGGTCAAAAGGGATGAGATCATGTCGGTTAGGAAAGGTGCGCCGCAGCCATCGAATACAGAGAGGGGAAATCGCGTACGAGCGTCAATACTACATCAAAGAGGATGAGCAGGATAATGATCCATTCAAGCGTCGCCGAATGGCGATGATTGAGCTGAGTGCTGAGCATGTCGAAGATCTCCTTGACGATGTCCAAGCGGCGGTTGAGCACCGTCTGCCTGGCCGAGAGGTCGAGATAATCGGCGACCAAGTCGTAGTAGGGCTCTGCTTCATCGTTTTCCCACAAGATCTCGGGTTTATCCAAAATGTCGAGGTGCACATTGATCATGCTGCGCTCTAGGAATAATTGCCCGATTCGCCGCGCGATCTCTCGGCGAGAGAGGGAAACGCTGCCCCTTTTCGCGAGACGTTCGGCGATCGGTTGACAGCGCTGCAAGGTTTTGTCCACCGAAATCTCGAAAACAGCGAGCTTGACCGACTGCGCAAAACCAAACGAGACGGCGAATTTCGCCGGGGGCTTATCCTCGGGCAAGTAGATCGCATCGTTGAGGATGCGCATCGGCTCTCCCAATTCAAAATCGAACAGCTCACTTTCCGGGGTGGCCAAAGACTCCTTTTCGACTTCTTTAAAGCGGGTGAGCCAACTGCGCTCTTGAGACTCTTGCAACTGCCAAAAAACGACGACGCCAAAAGAAAAACAAAACGCTTCCCCTCCTTCCAGAAACTGCACGTGCACCACACTGCGATCGGTGTTGAAGGACTCATGGCATGCGCGCAGGAGCTGCGACAATCTCTCCAGGTCAAATGTGGCAGCTGTACAGTGAGCGGTACACCTCATCAATCGTCTCCCCGACATGGTAAATAAGCGCCCCTGTCATGCTGATGCGCAACGCTTGAACTCGATCTGTTCATTGCGAGTATTGCCTCCGGACCAGTACACTTCGTCACGAAGTTCTTCAGAGCAACATTGGCGCTATCTGAATAACTCGGCGAGCCTTTTGCATCAAGTTCGCCTCGCGATGAGAAATTTTTCAAATCGCATGACAAAGATGCAAGCGCGCGGAAGTGGCGGAATGGCAGACGCGCTACCTTGAGGTGGTAGTGAGGCAACTCGTGGGGGTTCGAGTCCCCCCTTTCGCAAAATCGCAAATTTTTCACGCTTTTCGAGCTCAACATTACTCGTCCAATTGTCTTAAGTCGCTTGCTGCAGTAGCAGCTGAGCGGCGCGGGCGATTTTTTGAGCCAGTTCTCGATCGATCGCAAGACTGCGCAAGGCGCTCCACTCACGATGAAGTCCGATCCCCTGCAAGCGCGTAACTTGCTCTGCGCTAAAGCGTATTTCGCAATCGGAATTCGGCTGGCGCAGCCAGCAACGCGCGCAGAGAATGCCATCAGCCCCTACCGCGGCATCTTCTTCGCCAAGGGCGAGTTCGCACTTGGAGCATTGCAGAGGTTGAGGCCACTGCCCCTCGTGCAGGAGCAATTTGACCGCGAACGCGGCGAGCACCGTCGCCCATTCCTCGCCTCGAATCAAATGTCGCAAGCTCGACTTCAGCAATTGAAATAATCCAGGGCAATCGCTTGCGGGTTGCTGAGAAAGCAGGACTAAATGGCGCAAATGCGCTCCCACTTCTAAGCGCTCCAACAGATCGCCTCGCCCTGGATTCTGCGAGGGCCAAAGGACTTCCACGAGCTGCGCTTGGCGCAACCAACCCCATCCACGCTCGCGCGAGGTGTAGGTGAATTGCGCATGACAAAGGGGATTGAGAGCAGCAGCGCAGACTCCCGGCGCGCGCGATGCGCCACCAGAAGTGGGATTGGAGTGGAAGAAATGCCACAGCCCTTCGGGAGTGAGTGCGCAGATGCGCCGCGCGGTTCGATCGGCTTTCAGGACAATGCCCCGACATTCACCCTCCATGGGCATGCCAAGTTACCCACAGCGCGCGCGCCTTTAAAACTATTGGCCCCACGTGGTAATTTTGAATCGATTTGTGTGTTTGCACCTTTTCGAGCACCGATAGCTCAATGGATAGAGTACCTGGCTTCGAACCAGGCGGTTAGAGGTTCGAGTCCTCTTCGGTGCAAGTATGACCCTTTGTCCTTCAAGAAAGCAACTCGAGACTACACCTTGCCCATAGTGCTTAGATCTGGCCCAAAGGATCGGACGCCACGAGCTTTGGACAATCGCAAGGTTTTTCCCGCAGATGACGTTTCGCACTTCGAGGAGGCAAATGCGCGAACAGCTCTTTGATCGTCTGCGTCGGCGCTTGGTTGCAGACGTTCCCGAAGAGCGCATTCGCCAATCGGTGATCGAGTGGATGCTTGATGCGGGGCAATATCCCGAATCAATGTTGTGCGTGGAAAAACAGCTGATGTGTTTTGAGGGGTCCGCATCGAGCAGCGAGGGGCATAAGATCGGAAACCGCACCCCACTCAGACGTTTCGATCTCCTCTGCATGCGCCTGTTTCAAGGGCGCTTAGAACCCTTGCTCTTGATCGAGTGTAAAGCTACGCGCGCAAGCGAAAAAGTGAAAAAACAGGTTCTCGACTACAACTACCACGTTGGAGCCCCCTTTGCCGCGCTAGCGTGCGCGGATCTCTGCGCCTTTACCAGCTTACTGCAGACTCCCTTGGAGCAAGAGGGGAGCCCTCACTGGCAGCTCGGGTTGCCGACCCATGCAGCACTTCAGCAATGGTTATCACAAACTTGAGCGGTTCGAACGCGCCACCTTCGCCTTTGCAGAGGCTGGAACTTATGCTAGTGTATTGAGTATTCCCCCAACCTTTGACCGTGTCTCTGCCCCCCCTACTTCCCGTTCAGCCCATTCAGTTTGAGCGCTTTAGCATTGGCGCAGACATGCCTCTTTGTTTAATTGCAGGACCATGCGCCATCGAATCAAAAGCGCATGCTCTGCACATGGCGCGGCAGCTACAAGAGATTTGCCAGCTGCTCGAGGTAAACTTTGTCTTCAAAGCGAGCTTCGACAAAGCCAATCGCTCCCACCACACCTCTTACAGAGGGCCGGGTCTCGAGCTCGGATTAAAGATCATGCAGGAGGTCAAACGCGAACTGAAGATTCCCGTGACCACCGATATTCACCTTCCCGAGCAGGCTGCCCCCGTTGCAGAAGTTTGCGATCTCGTGCAAATCCCCGCGCTTTTGAGTAGGCAAACCGATCTCGTCCAAGCAGCTGCGCGAACAGGGCGCCCAGTCAACGTGAAAAAAGGGCAATTTGCAGCCCCTTGGGACATGCGCGCTGTAGTGGAAAAGATTCTCGCTGTCGGCAATCGGCAAGTCTTATTGACCGAGAGGGGTTCGAGCTTTGGGTATAACTATCTGGTCAACGATTTCCGCGCGTTGCCCATCATGCGCCAGTTCGCCTCGGGCATCTGCTTCGATGCCACCCATTCCC
Source organism: uncultured bacterium (assembly GCA_964241995.1). GTDB lineage: Bacteria > Chlamydiota > Chlamydiia > Chlamydiales > Parilichlamydiaceae > CAXTAX01. Next base: position 4,213 of record CAXTAX010000064.1, read on the forward strand.
TTCAGCTCCCAGGCGAAAAGGGCACTATCTCGGGAGGTCAACCCGAATACCTCACCCCCCTAGCGCGCGCTGGAATCGCTGCTGGTTGCGATGCTTTGTTTATCGAAGTGCACGATGAGCCTCACCTCGCTAAAAGCGATAGCGCAACGGTCTGCTCTTTAGCGCATTTGCCCCCATTACTTCGTCAGTGCCGAGCTCTGCACGAGCTCATCGCTCACTGGACCACGACTGTTGATTAGGTTCTAAATGGCCACTCTAGGGCATTTTCCCCGAGCAAGCCGCTTAGAGCTCGGCGGGCGCATGGCGCTCTTAGTGGGAGTTCCCCTCGCGATTTGGGCCTTGGGAATACATTTCGCCTTGAGCGATGCGCGCGCACATCGACCTGCCGCAGAGACATTGAATGCGCTCCAGCAGCACGCCAAAGAGCACTGCTTGCACTGGGAGTGGAAACTGCCCAAAGGGGAAGGCCCGCCAATCCCCCTCTGGCGAGTGCGCGCGCGCAGAGCCCTGACCGTGCAATTGAAAAATGGCGACCTCGAAGAGCATCTGCAGGGGGCGCGTTGCGCTTTTTTCGGGCTATTCGCTCCCCAAACGCTCTTCATCGCCAACTGTCCCCAAGCGGTTTACGCCTATACGCAGCGCACAATTTCGGCCCAAAGGGGCTCTTGGCAAGTGCACGCGCCGTTCGATGTGCACGCTGCATCTTCAATGCTTTCGGGGCAAGAGGAAAACATGCCAGCGGGTCGTGGCACTTGTGAAA
>CAXTAX010000065.1:0-4971 GCA_964241995.1 uncultured bacterium
CCCTAGCACATCTAGAGATAGTAACGTGATGAGCACATCTAATGGGCGATTCATCAGCTTAGCGATGTCGCGCCCGCGCGCCTCTGGGTGATGCGCAAAGCGGGCCAACTGCGCCTTGGTAAGCGAGAAAAGGGAGGCGATGAGAAGCGAGCAAATTGCCCCAAGCGCGACGAATGCCACCAAGAGCAAAGACCAAAAGATCCTCATGGCGCCGCATTCTCCCCGACCTTAGTCGAGCGCTGGGGCGCTTGCCGAAAAACCGCCTTGATGGTGTTGGCGGGACACACCCCAAGTTCCCGTTTCAAGACTAATTCTACCCAAGCGGCATTTGTCTCGTTGAGCGCGCGCATGAACCACAAACGCTCTTGTCGATGCCAGTAATCGCGCAGACGCAGACGCGCGTTGCGCATCCCCTGCAGCTGGGCGATCTGATGTCGATGGGATCGCTCAGCAATCAAATGCAGACAAAGGCAAAAGCCGGCAAAGGAAAGGACCCACCAGGAGCGAAGTAGCTTATCACTGATTGGGCCAATGCCGTTACTGCTCACGCGAAAAGAGCGATTTCGTTGCATGGGGACCCAGAAAGACGCGACGATTGTGGAAATAGGCGTCAAAGTAATCATACTCGGCGCTTGGGAAATAATTCCACAGACGCACTGCGATTGCCTGGGAGATGCAAATGGGGAAACTGAAGGGACCAACAAGGGGAAAAAGATCGTCGAAGGGGGCTTCCGACCCGACTGTGCACACTTAAGGCTGCTTCTTTCCAGATCTGACCTAGTTCGTGGCGAGGTCGCCCGGAAATCCTTCGACGAGCCCAAAAGATACCCGCCTCGGAGTTTGCCGTCAAAATGACGCCCGTGCGCGGTTGGTTTAAAGCGCAAAAAAAAATTCACAATTAGCGTTTGCCCGCAAGCTGACTTTTCGGGCTTTTCGGAATTTCGGAAGCTCCACCAGGAGTTCCAATCGTGCGCTCCCTTTGCAAGTGGGCGCGAATCTCACTCACGGAGTGGAGCGCGAGCGCTTCTCTCGCAAGATCTTGCGCCTCATCTAAAGATCTTCTTTTGAGGGCTTCAGCCATTTGCGAGAGTTTGGCAGGCGAAACCGAAAAGCTGCGAATGCCAAGTCCCACTAAAAGTGGAATGAGCAAGGTGTCGCTGCACAGTTCTCCACAAATGGAAATCGGTTTTTTCAACCTTTTACATTCCTTGGCCACGTGGGCGATTAAGCGCAAAATGGCGGGGTGATAGGGCAAGTGCAAACGGCTCTGCAGTTGATTGCGATCCATGGCAAAAAGATATTGGCAAAGATCATTGGTGCCCAGTGAGAAAAAATCGCAATGTTGGGCGAGCTGATCGAGAATGATCGTCGCTGAGGGCACTTCTAGCATGCAGCCCAGGCGTGGGCGTGGAAAATGGCGAAATCCCGACTGCCCCAAAATCAGATCCAATTCCCCCTTGGTCTCGAGTAAGTCCTCGAGACTACTGACCATGGGGATGAGTATGGACAGTGGGCGATAGGATAGCGAAACAAGGGCTCTTAGTTGCCGTCTCAATTGATGGCGATGGCGCAGCAAGTAGCGAATGCCGCGATATCCTAGGGCAGACCTTTCAGATTGATGCGCGGGATCGAGAATCTTATCTCCCCCGACATCAAATAAACGAACGGTTAGGGGGTGTCCACTTGCCGCCTCGACCAGTTCGCGGTAAAAATGCATCTGCAGTTGTTCAGAGGGAAATCTCCGTAGCTTAAAGGCCAAAACCTCACTGCGGAAAAGTCCAATGGCACTCGCGCCACCGCGAATGAGTTGGCGCACCTGGGAGGCACTTTCAGCATTTCCAGCGATCTCGATTTGCGCTTTTTTACGCGTGCATTTTAGTTCCGCATGCGCATCTTTTGCGCAAGTTCCCCTCGGTGTAGGCAAACGCTGCGCAATCGCATGGGCCGATTGCGAAGTGGCGTGCAGGAGAATGCGCGCATGATCGGCATCTACAATGATGGGAAGACCATTGATTCGATGAAACCTGGGCAAGCTGACCCGTGAGAGATAGGGAATTCCCTGAGCGCGCGCCATGATCGCCACGTGGGAGTTTTCGCCTCCAACCTGCGTGATCAGTCCCCTCGGCGAGCGGTTGAGCCCTTGAGCGAGTACCGACGGAAGCATTTCCCGGCATGCGATGATGCTCCCCGGAGGGCATTGCGTCCAAGGATCGAGAATCTGATCGTTGAGTAAACGCCCAATGCGAAGGCAAACGTCTTTAAAATCGCTCGATCGCTCAGGTGCGCCCGTTCGAGAGGAGTGCGTTTTCAGGGCTTTGAGGATGTCCCCAAGGATTTTTTTAAGAGCAAAACAAGCCCTTTGACCAGATCGCCGAATCTCCGACTCCATGGTCTCGACCAAGAGAGGATCGCGCAAAAGCTGCAGGTGCGCCTCTAAAATTGTCGCAAGTGGCCCCTTGCGCTCTGCGCGCCGAATGTCGTTGAGCTGTCGGCGAGCGCTGTCGAGCGCGACCTGAAATCGCTCCACTTCAGCTCGGCGATTGGGATCCCCCACAATGCGCGAGCGATCGCAGCCGAGCCGCTCGTCGCGAATGATCCACAATGTCCCTACAGCGAGCCCAGGCGATAGGCAGTGCCCCCGTAAAATTACCTCGTCGTTCATCCCCAACTCACCGACGCACTCAATGTGCGCGCGAGGCGAAAAGAAACCTCGTCGGCATCTTCTCCCACTACAATCACCTTGATTCTCTGCCCCGCCTCGACAGCGAGTGTCATCAATTCGATCATGCTCTTGGCATCAATGGTGGCTTTGCGACAGGTGAAATGCACGGTGCTCTTTGCCGAGCTCAGCACTCGCGCGATCTGGCTCGCTGGATATAGATGCAGCCCCTCAGAGTTGCGCCAACGCATATGCATCACTTTTTTCACCCTTGACCCCTAATTAGTCTCAGAATCGGATATATCTCACGACAAGTTTTTTTTTGAACTGATACTTGTCTCAAGAGACAAGAAATGAAATCCGAAACGCAGCTTTAAAAAAACAGGCAAGAGCACTTGGGCGTCAATTGGAAGCATTGAATAAGCGTAGTTTGCAATCCCCAAATCTTTTGGTAGTATCTTGGCAAAAGATTTCCAATCGCGCGCGATGAAAGCAAAGATTTTTCCAAGTGTTCCCAAAGCGTTTTTCGAGCACCATTTGGGGCTTTGGCTTGGTCTACTCTGTTTTCTCAGCTTGCAACTAATAGAAAGAAGCACTTCATGGTCTATCTGGATTCTCTGCGGATTGCTTTATTGCTGCGCAGGGGGATGTATCTACCGCAGCGCATTGGCAAGTAAAAGCGGCAAATGCGCCATAGTGCTACTCGCGGCAAGTCCCCTCTGCCTAGCGATCAGCCACCTACACACCAATGCGCTTTTTCAACTACCCACATTGGGGCGTCAAACCGCGCTTTTTGCCCTCGGGGACATCGGTGAATTTCGCAGCGCGCATGGAGAGATGTGGAGTCTATCGGGCGCCTTGACCTTTGAAAATCGGGCGCAAGGCAAGTCTAAACGCGCGAGCAAAATACGCTGCCGCCTCTTGATCCCCAAAGGGTGCGTCGCGCTCTGTGCGGGGCGTTGGCAAATCGAGGGCACGCTGTCCAAACGCCCTTTTGCGCAAGATTGGGACTTTAAGCCGAACCTTAAACGTCGTTGGCGCGCAGTCCCAACACCTTGGTCCAAAGTGACGGCGAGATGGGCCATTTGGCGTTGGCGGGCCAAGGCCCATTTCGCCAAGCACATCACCGAATGCTTGCCAGCGACTCGGGCCCGCGCCTTCATCCTCGGCCTATGCACCGGGCGGCAGCCCGATACGCGCTTGAGCTTTGACTTGAGCCACGTGGGGTTATCCCACCTGCTCGCGGTCTCTGGGTTTCACTTTGCCTGTGTCATCATTGCTTGCGAGTGGGCGATGAGCCGTTGCGCACTTGGGCGCTACCCACGCGTCAAGCTCCTCCCTCCCCTAATGTACTTCGCGTATATGGGTCCGAGCGCCTCGGTCTTTCGCGCTGCGATCATGAGCACATGGAGAATACTCACGCAAATGAGTACACTCCCCTACCGCCCCTTGCAGGGACTTGGTTGGAGCCTGACGCTATGGTGCCTTCTTTGGCCCGACTGCACCCGCGAACTGGGATTTATGCTCTCATACCTCTGTACTGCCGCTCTGCTCTTGCTCTCGGGCCCCATTGGCTCGGGGTTGAATTTTTTGTGGCCCCCATCTTCACAAAGCGCGCGTACTCCCTTAGGAAGACTTGATCGGTTTGCCAGAGCGGCGATCGGCGCCGATTTGGTCGCGCACTGCATTACTTTCATGCCGCAACTCTACCTATGGCATTTTTTCCCCATTGCGAGCCTTTGGTACAACGCGTTTGTTCCCCCCTGCATTGGCTTGCTTATGCAGCTTCTGCTCTTGGCCTCCGCGTGCACGGTTTTTCCCCCCTTATCGCATTTGCTCTTTCGCAGCGCGCACGCGCTTTTGGTGCCCCTTGTCGCAACGCTCAATGTCTCGCGCCCTTGGGAATGTTTGTGGTGGGGAGAATGCTCGGCGAATAGCGCCGCCTGGGCAACGGCCGTTTTGCTCGGTGGCGGAGTGATTTGGAATGCGCGCAACTATCGCCCAAATCCAATCGAACGCTGGATCTTCTAACCCCCTTTTAAGGGGGGGCGTTGAAGGGGCGAGACAAAACCGTTAGTGTAGGGAAGAAATGGGCGACTGACGGGATTTGAACCCGCGGCCTCTGGAACCACAATCCAGCGCTCTAACCAACTGAGCTACAGCCGCCGTGAAGAAGCGATGAAACTGTAAAGAACTGAGGCGATTTCGGTCAAAGCACCTGCGAGGTACGAGGCGCAGCTGTCTGCAGAGCGAGCTGACAATACCCACGGTAAGTCCACAGCATACACCTGATCGCGCACCCTATCATGAAG
>CAXTAX010000066.1:0-4893 GCA_964241995.1 uncultured bacterium
GTGGTAGGGTTGCACTAAGTGCAGATTCCCCATCAGCTTGAGCGTTCCCCGCTCCAGAATAGGTTGGTAGAATTTGTTGGTATATCCCCAACGCAAAAATTGAAAGTTGCCACCGAGGCCCGCAACTTCGAAATCGGCTTTTGAGATGAACCCCTTAGATGGCTTGAGCACACTCTCTGTGGAGTTGTAGTGCAACCCTACCCCGAAAGCAGAAATCACACCTGCATTTTTGGCCTCCTCTTTCAATCGGGGAGATGCGTCTGCGGTAGCCTGCGTGCTCGTGTGTTTGAGCCTGTAGTGCAATTGCAACAACGTGAAGGAATTGATGGGGTAGTTGGCGAAAAGACCGACTCCGCGCCCTTTTGTGCGGTAATGCCCTTTGTGTAATTTGCGCGTTGTGTAATCGAGATCGACGCCCACAGTCCAATCGCTGTCGCGCCAGTGGGGTTCCGTCCAAGATAAGTTGAGATTTCGAATGGACCGACTTAGATGAGTATCGAGTGCAATATTTTGACCGCCGCCGCGTATCGCTCCCAGACCATATCGATGCAGGTTTTTGATCCCGCGTATGTTGAAGTTTTGCTCGGATACTCCAAATCCCAAAAACCCCAGCTCTTCTTTGCTCATGCCAAGGGTAAAGTTGAATTTCCCCGTTCCCTTTTCCACAACCTCGATGAGTATATCGCGAAGTTCTTGCTGCTCTTTAAAAGAAGGGGTGGCGCTGCTGCCTTTCGCGACTAAAACCTGCACACTCTCAAATAGATCGGTGTTGGCAAGGAGTAGTTCGGTAGCGCGTAGCTTTCTCTGATCGAGTACTTCGCCTGGCACCAAATGGCACTCATGCAAGATCACTTTTGCTTGGGTGACTTGGTTGCCGCGAATTTTGATGAGTCCTACTCGTGAACAGGTGCCTTCACGAATCTGCAAACCAATGTCCTGTACCGCTGTTTCATCATCTCGAAAGTCGATGCGTGTATCGATTTGCGCATCGATGTAGCCTTGATTACCGTAAAGTGCGCTCAGCGCCTGAATGCTTTGCTGTATGACAGCCGGGGAAAGGGGTTGCCCGGTTTGAATTTTGATGCATTCTCGGAGTTTTTCTTCAGAAAAAAGCTGCTGCCCTTCGAATGTGATCTCACCAATTCGATAAAGTTCGCCTTTGTTTGCGATGAATTTGAGATTGACAAAGTCGGGGGATTGGGCGCGCTCGACGTCGACTCGCGCTTGCGCATCGCTGTAGCCCAGGTTTTGCAAATACTCGACCAAAATGAGCGCATCCTGACGCGCCATCTCCGGTTCATAGCGACCACTATTGACAATGGCACTTAGGATGGGGCGGTAGGGGCGAGAGAGGATAAATTGCAGGAACTGATTTTCTTCTTTTTTTGTCAGGCCATCAAAGAGAATTTTTTTGATGTATCCGCGTTTGCCCTCAGAAACGGTCAATTCGACGTCGACTTGATCGGTGTTGGGGATCTCTTTTATGGAGAAATTTACCTCAGTTTCAAAATAGCCATTTTTGAGGTAATGCGCCTTGACTTTGTGCATGGCCTTGGAAAGAACTTGCACGTTGAAGGGGTCACTGGGCTTAATTTCGAGCACTTTGTTGAGCTTTGCCGTTGCAAAATGCTGATTGCCCGTCCATTGAATCGACGCAATGCTTGATTGGGGATAGACGTGTAGGGTGATGTGCAGCCCCTCAGGAGACTCGCGAATTTCGGGTTCTACGCGGTTGTAGATGCGCGCCAACCTCTTGAGATCGGCATCAAAACTGGATAGAGAATAAACCTCTCCCTCCTTGCTTTTAATCAAGCCAAGAAGCGCGCTCGTCTCCAAATCAATGGTCGTGTCTCCGACGTGCTTTTTAATTTGCAATGCCCAAATTTTTGCATTAGGGGCTAGTTCTGCATTGGCGGAAACTGGTAGGGGAGCGAGTAAGATCGCAGTTGCCAATAAACAACTTTGAGCGGACTGTAAGACCCTAAGGGAGTATTTCATGGGAGTAATTGCTCAGAATGTTCTTTTGATGGAAACATCGCTAATTCTGCGATGGGAATGGTACGAATTTGAGGATGCATTGGCGAGTTCAATGCAGTTATTCAAAAGAACTGTCTTGAACTCACGGCTCGAGACAAGGTAGCATAATCGGCATTTTCGACTGAACTGCCAATGGGCAATCCAAAGGCGATTCGGGAGATTGTGGGGCTCGCTTGATCTTGGGACAAAGCAATGCCTTCGAGCTCCCGCTTGACGTAAAGCGCAGTCATGTCCCCATCGGCAGTGCTATCGAGTGCGATAATGATTTCTTTCAGCTTGTCGAGCTTGGCGACTCTCAAGCGAAGGCTCTGAAGCCTCAAGGACTCCCCATATTTTTGATCGATCGGGGAGATCAGACCCCCCAATACGTGGTATAAGCCGCGGTACATGCCCGCACTTTCAAATGAGAAGACCTCCTTGGGGGTGGCGATGATTAGGAGCTGCTCCCCAGCGCGCTTGGTCATGTCGCAAAAGGAACAATGCTCTTGATAAAGACACCCGCAAACGGGACAAAATTGCAAGTGCTCTGGAAGCTCTTCAATGGTTTTGGCCAAAGAGCGCAGTTGGTCGCCTGGCCAGTCGAGGAGGGAAAAGGCGAGCTTCTCAGCGTTGCGCCAACCGACTCCTGGAAACTTGCGCAGGGCCTGCAGGAGTTTTTCAAATTGTTTGGGGTACATAGATAGAGTCAGAATTTAAGTGGTTGGCCATTCGCGATGCGTGGGGAATGTCGCTAATGTACGAGGGGATATTCTGGGTGAAACTGATTGAACCATTCTGGGAACTTCCCCTATGGTAACGTCTTTGATTCATAGTTGACGCAGTTCGATCTCGAGGGATGGCGCTGCTGTGGAACACTAGCCCGTCGGAAAGATGCAATCCTCATACATTATCGGTTTGGGCAGCTACGTTCCAGAGAAAATCCTGTCCAATCAAGAGTTAGAGACAATTGTCGAAACGAGCGATGCGTGGATCCTCGCGCGAACGGGAATGCGGGAAAGGCGCATGGCAGCTCATGGCGAAGATACATCGACCATGGGGGCAAAAGCAGCAGAATGCGCACTTCGGAATGCGGGCGTTCAACCCGAGCAAATACAACTGATCATTTTTGCGACGATGACGCCCGATTTGCCCTGCCCTCCATCTGCGGGGTTCGTGCAATCGTCATTAGGGTGTGCAAACGCCGGAACTTTTGATTTGCAAGCCGCGTGCAGCGGTTTTGTCTATGCACTTTCCTGCGCGCGCGCATTTGTTGAGTCGAATATCTATCAACATATCCTGATTATCTGCAGTGAGAAAATGTCTGCAGTCGTCGATTACACCGACCGCGATACATGTGTGTTATTCGGCGATGGCGCAGCGGCATGCGTTGTAGGAAATCAACCCAAGGGATGGCGCGTTCTCGATGGTCAATTGGGCTCCGATGGTAGTGGGTGGGAGCATTTGGCGATTCGCTCTGGAGGTTCGCGACATCCGACCAGCGCGATGACACTTAAAGAGCGCAGCCATTTTTTGAAGATGAATGGCAAAGAGGTCTTCAAACACGCCGTGCGTCGAATGGGACAGGTCAGTGAAGAGTGCATCGCAAAATGCCGCCTTGAAAAGGGAGAAATCGATTGGCTCGTTTGCCACCAGGCCAATTGGAGAATTATGGAGGCAGTCGCCCAGCGCCTGCAGATGCCTATAAATAAGGTTGTGAGAAATATCGAGCGCCTTGGAAACACTTCAGCTGCCTCCATTCCCTTAGCGCTCGCTGAGTTGCAAGATGACGAGCGCCTCAAGGGGGGAGATATTGCTCTACTCAGCGCTTTTGGCGCAGGATTCAATTGGGGGGCTATCGCTATGCGATACATCGGTCAAGGAGGGGAATGCAACAAGGCGTAAATTTATTGGCATTTGTTTTCCCCGGTCAAGGTAGCCAATTCGTAGGCATGGGCAAGGAATGGTGTGAGAAGTTTGCCGAAGCTCGACAAACGTTTGAAGAGGCGGAAGACCTGCTATCTCTCGATCTGAGACAGATCGCCTTTGAGGGTCCACTCGATCAGCTCTCCTTGACCTATCGCAGTCAGTTGACGATTTTCACCGCGTCTATGGCTATCTGGCGCGTATTGCTGAGCCGTTTTCAGCCGAGCAATGTGATTTGCGCGGGGATGAGTTTAGGAGAGTTCAGTGCGTTGGCCGCCTCAGAAAAAGGGACTTTCGCCCAGATTCTTCACCTTGTGGAAAGACGTGCTCATCTGATGGATCAGGCTTGTAAGCGAGTGGCTTCAGGAATGCTTGCTGTAATGGGCATGACGGCAGAGCAAGTACAGGAATTGATCGCAAAGGCTCAACTCGATCACAAGGTGTGGATTGCCAATTACAATGCTCCCACCCAATTAGTGATTGCAGGAGATGTCTCCTCTTTGACCATCGCAGAATCCCTGGCGGCAAAGGCCAATGCGCGGACCTCTTGGTTGAAAGTCGAAGGGGGTTTTCATTCCCCATTGATGCTGCAAGCGCAGGAAACGTTTTGTCAGTCGGTCTCAACTGCCCATCTGCGTTCTAGTAATATTGCTTTTGCCAGCGGCGTGAGCGCGCAAATTGAGGATCAAATCGAATCGATTCGGTCTCATTTGGGCTCGCAGATGACTCGCCCTGTTCGGTGGTGGCAAACTGTGCAGTTACTTGCGGGTTTGCACCCGCGGTGCTTCGTCGAGATCGGTGGAAAGACGCTCACTGCACTGCATAGGCGCATTGGCGTCAAAACGCCAGCTATTGCCCTTAGCGAGGTCTGTCAACTACAAAACTGCTTCGATCTGTTATCTTAAATTCAAAATTTTGGTGTTCAAATGCAACTTTTGCAAGGAAAGCATGCTC
>CAXTAX010000067.1:0-4882 GCA_964241995.1 uncultured bacterium
CGTACCGCCTTGGCGCAATTCGGGCGTTTATAGGTAGCTTACCGTTTAAAAACTCGACTGCGATAGAACTCGCCGGTGCACGCATTCCGTTGAGAGTTCTTGAGAGCTCTTTTGGGACCCATCGGAGTTCTGCATTTCGATGAGGTAGACGGGCAGATAGCCCTCTTGCTTGAAGCGCATGGCAAAATGGGAGATTCAACGAGGGTTGCATTTCCAGCCATGGTGATAAATGCAAAGCTTGGGGGTGAAAGCATCAACATTTTGCTGCTGCAAGCCGCAATATAGCCCGCGCTTTATGTATGAGTTTGGGATTGCGAAGTGCCATTTGTGCTTCATAATCTTCCGTTACACAATTTCTCAGATCTCTCGCTTCGGGGGGACTAGTGAGTGGATAGAGCACAAACTTCGGGATTTTGCGCGTCGAGGGACAACGCGCTGACCTTCGCAAATGCAGTCTGAGGGCCGGGGAATTGTAAACCCATAGGGGGTTTGTATCGAGTAGAGCCAAGTTTTTTGAATCACGAATTGGTTCCAATTCGATAGCGCAATTATGAGCGCGATGCACACTTTCGAGGGCATCTTGATAGGTTTTTTTGGGAATGGAGATGAGCTGTTGATAGAGTAAATCGTCCAGCTCAGTCGAAATGCGAAAAGGTTGATCTAAGAAATCATTGATTTTTTCGAGCATCTCCTCCTTTTTTTTGTGATAGCCGCTCCATTTGGTTTGCAATACCGCCAAATGACTAGCTAAATCCTGGGCAATTCTATTCCACAGATATTTGATACATTCGATGAGAGCAAAGAGTTTAAGTATTTTCAAGGCGAGCGTCGCGATACCAAAATTCGGGCGCATTGCGAAATTGACATTAGCAACATAAGAAAAATATAGTAATAAATGTGTTGATTGTATTGCGCTCATAAGGATTTTCAAGGCGAGTGGAGCGTCTTCCATCACTTCATTCAACCTCTGATAGTGTTGCCCACTGATCAACTCCCAAAGCAGATTTGGTAGATCATAAAGATTCGATAAAATGCCAAGTACATATAAATGCATATTCAGTGTGACCAAGCGCGTCTTTTTGACAAACATTAAATGCATCCAAGAGCAGCTCAATTGAAAACGCGTATTTTCCGCGCAGTTACTGCCAAGGATTGGAACGAAATTGTGTGGGGCAACATCGTCAAGTAACATGCTTTGCACAATCGCTTGTCGAATAGGCGAGAGTTCATCGATGGGTTGAGTCAATTGCCCATAGACATTCGTTGCAAATGGAGCGTGGGCAAAAAGGTGAAAGAGCTCTCTAGGGATTTTTCCGGTTGTAGGACAAGTTTTGTGTTGATGCAAATGCGTTATGATCGTTTTTGCATTGTACAATCGCGCGCGATCAGTGTCTAAACTCACTACATCTTCCCAGCTGGAACAGGGCTGATGGCTCAGTGCGCAGCAGGGTAGTGGACGCAATTTGCGAGCTTCATTTAAATGCTGCATCAATTCCAAGGGAGACGAATCAACGATTTGTTTTAGATTTTTCTCGCTCAAATCAATCAGCAAAGACGAGATATCTTGAAAGAGTTGGACATAGTCTTTGGCGTTCGCGTTCAGTTGCAAGCTTTCTTTAGGAAAAGATAAATCCCGAATCATTGCGCGCGCGCATGTATAGTTTAAAGAGCGTTCTTTGAGTTTATGCGCTAGAGATTTTCTCGGTAGAGATTCAAAAAACATTAAATGCGCAATCTCCATGATCGCGAAATCTATAATCAAAAATAACGATAGAACAATGCAGCTATGGAATGTACTTGTTCGGGGATATTCGACAAAACCGCGTGCATTGGCAACTCGCATCCAGAGAAAAGCCAGCGCTTTAGCCGCGATTGTCACGCATTTGGCCCGCGAAAGCGCAGAGCGTTTTATATGGAACCATCTGCGCGCATCGAAGAAAGAAGACTTGCTGAGTGAAGAGGTCTCGTCGGGAAGATCGCGCTGAAGCAGGGCTCTAATTGGATTCATCGAATGCTTTACCTATATCACTCGCAAGGCTCAAGAAGCCAAAGTTATTGTAAATTGCGCTTGATGAGGAAGTAAAGGCTTATCAGCAATATGCTCGCGTATCGTTCGCGATTTTAATGTAGAGCTTCAAGGCTATACGCGCAGTAAAAAGTACGCGAGCAGATTGGGATCGCTAAAGTTCGAGTCCCTTCGCGATTCTTTTTCTCGAGCTAGGGATTTAGCGCGCTACAACAGAAGGGCACACGCTCTTTGGCTCTAAAGCCGCGATCGAGAGTTTGCACAAGCTACTGTAAAAAAGTTCCGCTGCGATAGGGCTCGCCGGTAAACGCATTCCATCGAGAGCTCTTTTTGGACCCATCGGGGTTTTGCACTTCGATGAGGTAGACGGGCAGATAAACCTCTCGCTTGGAGCGCACGGCAAAATCGGAGCCGAAGACAGCTTGGCTCAATTCCTCTATTTTGCTCTGGGTATAGTATTTGGGCGTGCGGGTGCCCCGCGCGCGCCCCCTTTGCACCAAAGGGGATTCGATCTCGGTAGTTGGCTGAGTGGCCCAGATGGGATTTTGTAGATGGATGCGGTAGGTGTTTCCGTGCTGCACGATGAGCTGTTTGTGGCGGCAGCTTTCAAGCCAAGTATCGATTTGCTCAGGATCGGCGTGAATATCTGTAAGGATCGCCTGGCGGTCTAGGCGCCACCCCCGCCGAGCGAGTGTGTTGAGGATGCGCAAATCGTTGCGGTCAGCCCCGCGATCGAGGCAATCGGCGAACCCATGTGTGGTGGCCCAACGCGAAGTGCGCAGCACCATCTCCCCATCCTCGAGGCTCCAAAGCAAGATGCCCTCACCTGATGCGTCTTGATCTTTGTTGAATTTGACCTCCATCAAAAGGTAGGGATGAAATTCGCAAGACGTGCGGTTTACGTGATGTTCGTCGGTAGAGAGGAGGGGCTTTTTAAATCGCTCGACCAATTGTTGCTCGGAAAAGCGCGCTTCCAGAGCGATCATCTCTTCACCGGGCCATTCGCTCGGCCAATGCTCGCGTACGAATTGGCGCACTTGAGGAAACTCTCTCCAGGAATAAACCCCCCCATATGCCAAAGCGCAACACATGGCAATATTGACCAAAAAACCCACAATGACCCCCACTTTTATGAAAAACTCATTATTGAAGAGCCCGTCTAATTAACGCCACGCCTTAGCGCTTCCCTTGTAGTATGGGGGAATGGGGAGCAGTGCAATTTATCCGAGCGCTCGCTATGTTAAATTTCCAGAAAGTGGGTCCACTCTCTGCGCGCTTAGTGGTGCATAGTGTCCTTTTGCAGCAGAAAATGCCTTTTGACTTTTGAGTCGCTCACTGGATCTCTTTCACTATTGGAGTGCTTTACGCATGAAAAACTCTTTGTTTTTCGCCTCATTGCGCGCTTTTTTTCTCACGCTCTTTGCCACGCTCGGTCTCGGCATGGCCCTAATACCGATTACATTGATTTGGTCGGGAATTGGCGCGGTCACCGAAATCACGCCCCAAAGCGCTCTGCAGCCCGTAGCACTGCCCAACGCCGACGGAGTGGTTTTGTCTAGCGCACGGGATGTACCTCTGCTTTTGCAAGTCGAGATAAAAGGGGTCATTGGCGAGCGTGGACTGACGGCGCAAGACGTGGAAAATCAGCTCATCGCCTCGCAAGAGGGACCACTGAGTGCAGGTCGGGTGCGGGGCGTTTTCTTGACCATCAACTCTCCTGGCGGAACGGCATTTGATTCCGACGCAATCTATCGCCTGCTCTTAGAATACAAAGAGCGCTACAAAATACCCGTATTTGCGCACGTAGATGGTCTATGCGCTTCAGGGGCAATTTACATCGGATGCGCTGCAGATAAGATCTACGCGAGCAGTAGTAGCAGCATCGGATCGGTCGGCGTGTTTTCAAGAGCCTTTAACTTCTCCAAATTGGCCGACTTGCTAGGCATTGAGGGGGTATCGCTTTACGCCGGCAAGGGAAAAGACGAACTCGACCCTTGGCGCCCTTGGAAAGAGGGTGAGGGGGAAAACAGGCAGCGCCTAATTCGTCATAGCTATGAACGATTTGTCGACATCGTCGCCAAACATCGCGGCATTGACCGCGGAGTTTTGATCAATGATTGGGGCGCGGGCATCTATCCCGCGGCCGATGCACTGGTCAAGAGCTTCATCGATCAAATCGCAGATCGCAAAAGTCAAGCGCTCGAAGCGCTCGCGCGGGCGAGCAAAGTCGATCCAAAAACTTGCGCCGTCATTCAATTCCAACCAAGGCTTTGGCTGCGCGATCTCTTTGCGATGCGCTTTGGCGAGCAAAGTCGCTGCATCGAACACGATGTGCGCATTCGGGGCTTTGATCAGTTCAACGTTCAAGATCCCATGGGACTTTACTATCAGCTTTGCACTTAAGAAGTGGTTCAAGATGCGAGGAGACTTGAGGTAATTGAATGAAACGCTTGGCCTTGATCGATGCCGCGAGCGTGCTTTATCGCTGTTTTTTCGCCCTACCCCCCATGTCCTCACCGGGGGGTGAGCCGACGCAAGCTCTTTTCGGTTTTGCCAAGTTTTTACTCAAATTTCTTCAAGAGTTTTCCGGAGAGCAAGCCCTCATCGCCTTTGATGGGCAAAACGGCAAGAGCCGGCGAACGGCTCTTTGGCCCTCCTACAAAGCACATCGGCAAAAAGCGCCCGATGATCTCAGGGTGCAAATGGACAGGAGCCCAGAGCTCTGCACAGCACTTGGCTTGCCTCATTTGTACATGGAAGATGAAGAGGCCGACGACATCATCGCCAGTGTTTGCCATTGGGCGCGACGTCAAGGCGCCGAAGTGACGATCTACACGCAAGATAAGGACCTTCTGC
>CAXTAX010000068.1:0-4859 GCA_964241995.1 uncultured bacterium
CACCAATAGCGTTTCCATTCCTCTGGATTTCCCCTCGCCTGCGCCCACTCTATCGCAGCGGAAATGTATCCAATAGGCGCATCGAACCACA
The DNA here is from genome assembly GCA_964241995.1 of uncultured bacterium. Taxonomy (GTDB): domain Bacteria; phylum Chlamydiota; class Chlamydiia; order Chlamydiales; family Parilichlamydiaceae; genus CAXTAX01. The sequence continues at coordinate 92 of CAXTAX010000068.1, forward strand.
CGTAAAAGACCTTTGCAGCCTCATCTTCGAGTTCGCCCACCCCTGGAGGAACGGGAACGCCCCAGCGAGTATCTCGGGTAATCGAGCGGGGCTTGAGCTCGCGAATGTAGCGGGCGGCAAAGTGCAAGACATTCGGCTTCCAGCGCTTTTGCGAGAGCCATTGCGATAGGCGGTCGCGAAAAAGGTCCAACCGCAAGTACCAATGTCTGGTGAGTCTTCTGACGAGAGGGTGCTGCGAGAGTTTCGATTTGGGGTGTTGTAGGTCGACGGCCTCGTAGCTAGCGCCGCAGCGCGTGCATTCATCACCACGGGCTGCGTCAAAACCGCAAGAGGGGCAAGTGCCCACAACGTAGCGATCGGATAAAAAACGCCCTTCCTCTTCGCAGTACAGCTGCTCGGAGTTGCGTTGTTCGACAAAGTTGTTGGCCCGCAGATCTAGAAAAAAGCGCTCCACAGGTGCCACATGCGTGGGGTTTGTAGTGCGTGAAAAGCGGTCGAATGAAAAGTTGAGCTGTTCGAAAAGAGCGCGATTTTTCTCGTGGTAGAAATTTGCCTGTTGCTGTGGAGTGCGCCCTTCCAGTTCGGCACTCAACGTAATGGCGACGCCGAATTCATCTGATCCGCTGAGAAAGAGTACATCTTCTCCCAAAAAGCGCTGGTAGCGGGCAAAAATTTCCGCGGGCAAACACGCTCCGGCTAAATGGCCGAAGTGCAAAGCGCCATTTGCATAGGGGAGCGCGCAAGTGACGAGGATTTTCATGGCACTACGCTCTGTACGCAAATACTGCTCAAAGTGTGGGGAGAGGTTTCATGGGAGCGCTGTCTAGCAGCGCCATAGATCGGCCAGATCAAATCTAGACCTTTTGGCCAGCCTTGGGAAGTCGACGCTTTTTGCGCGCCGAGGCGCGACGAGCGTCGTCTCGCGTAGGGGCAGCGGGCGCCGTCGGGCGAGTGGGAGTAGTCGCCACTTCGAAAATCGGCTCGATGCGCTCATCCGGCTCTTGAGAAATATCCTGGAGCACCTTTTGCGCGAGATTCTCTGTATGGATCACCGCGCCGCTTTGCTGCAGAGCAATTTGTTCCCGAACGAGCTGAATGGCGTGTAACACGAGGTCGAATGGACTTTCGAATTTCTCGTTCAGCGATTGATGGGTCAATAGGTGGTCGAAATCGGTGTGGGGATCGAACATAATTTCTCTTTTGTAAGCTCGTAAAAGGTGAAGAACTTTAGGAAAATGCGCGCGATGCCACAAGGCATTACGCTTGGTTTTGGAGGTTTGGCGCGCCTTCTCCATCCCCAAATCTCAAGAGCTCTTTGAGCTCTTTCAAAGCGATCTGAAGGTCATCGTTGACAACGCAGTGATCAAAAAGGGCGCTTTGCGCAATCTCAAAGTTTGCTCGCTTGAGCCTTTCATGTAGTTGGGCGCTTTTTTCTGTGCCCCTAGAAAGGAGACGCCGCTTCAATTCTTCCTGCGACGGAGGCATGAGAAAAATCGATTGGCAGCGAAATCGTCGTTGCAGCTCGAGAGCCCCTTGTACATCGATCACCAAAATAGCACGATACCCCCCACTTTGCAATCGCTCCACTTCACCTTGCAAAGTACCATATTTGGCTCCAAACAGTTCGACCCACTCCAGAAATTGGCCGTTCGAGTGGAGCTCTTTGAATTTCGAGGGGGTGGCGAAGTAGTAGTCAATTCCGTGGCGCTCATGAGCGCGTGGAGCGCGAGTCGTGCAGGAAATGGCCCTTTGAATATCCACGCGATCGCGCAAGAGCAGTTTCGTCACCGTCGTCTTACCCGTGCCCGCTGGAGCGCTCAGCAAAATTAAGGGGTAGGCTCTATGCGGTGCAAGGCTGACTCGACCAGCAAGAGGAAATTCATTTGGTGGAAATACCATGAGATTTTTTCGCGTTCAATGCGATTTCGCGCCGTTCAATAAATGGAGACTTCGCGCGCCTTTTCTGTGAATTTAATCCAACTCGCTCAGAGATAGGGCGAAAGCTCTGCCGGTGCAAGGGGCACGGTCCCCAGCGCGCCAAAGCTTCCAAATGTTGAGGCGTAGCGTAACCTTTATGACGCGCAAAGCCGTATTCAGGCCACCTTTGATCTTGCTCGGTCATGTACGCATCGCGCGCGACTTTGGCAAGGACGGACGCGGCGGCGATGACTTGTGAACGCCCATCGCCGCAAATTAACGCTTGGCAACGATGCCTTGGGATTTTAGAGGAAACGGCACCTTGAAAGCCCGGAAGGAATCGACCATCGACCAAGAGCGCATCGGGAACATCGCCCAAGTCGTCGATCGCCAAACCCATAGCTTTTAAAGAAGCGAGGTGAATGTTGCTTGCATCAATTTCTTCTGCAGGTACCCACCCCAGAGCGAAGGCGATTTGAGGATGTTCCCTAATTTGCCGATTTAATGCGAAACGCTGAACTGGCGAAAGGCGCTTGCTATCATCTAGTTGGTGTATCTGTATTCCTGCGGGCATGACGCATGCAGACGCGACAACCGGACCGGCTAGCGGGCCTCGCCCGACCTCATCTACGCCGGCTAAGCGCGTTGTCGCTCCATCGAAAAAAGCTTGATCGAACTCTGAAAGAGTGCTCAAGCACTTTTCTCGCGCTTTCTGGGAGCAATTTTTTGGCGCAATTTTGCGCTTTTGCCGCTGCGTTCCCTCAAAAAGGTGAGCTTAGCGCGATGCACAATCGAGCCGCGCAGTACTTCGATTCTGGAGATGGCAGGACTGTGAAGCAAAAAAACTCGCTCCATACCTTCACCGTAGGAAATTCTGCGCACGGTAAACGTCGAGGAAAGTCCAGCGCCTGCTCGGGCGATCACAGTGCCCCCAAAGAGCTGAGTACGGGTTTTATCCCCCTCTTTGATGATTGTGTGCACGTTGACCAAATCTCCAATGGAAAAAGAGTCGACTGTTTTTTTTTGCAAGCGCTGCTCAAACGCCAAGACAATGGGGAGCTTATTCATCGTAGTTATGCCCTTTAGGCGCCCTATGGGCGCAGTTCCAAATCCAGTTGATGCCGTTGGGATCGCATGCGATGATCCGGCTTTCCTGGGGGTCGAGTTCCCCTATATCAGCGCTTTTTGAAAGCAAAATCACCTCGACACTTGCACCTTCTAACTGCGCATGTGCATGCACTTTCACCCCCAAATCCAGCGAAAGTGCGACTTCTAACGTCATCTTAGGAAGACCGGGCAACCGCTCAGCGGATAATGCGCTTTGCTCGAAAATCACGCAAAAGTCTGGAAAGTGCGCGCGGCCTACAGTAGAACTCAACCAAGTCCAATCAAACGGCCACCGAACACCATACCAATGGGCACATACTTGCACGTCGACGACTAGAAGGCGTGTCAATGTGGGTGGGATGTTCTCCTGTTCCGCAGAGTCCTGCCTAAAGACCGCTTTTTTGGGAGGCTGCAGGCGCGGTTGCTCTTCAAAACATTGCTTTTGACCCCTTAGTAAATCAGGGCGTACGCGCTGCGTTTTTTCCAGAGCTTGAGACTCCCGCCATTTGGCGATGGCGCCGTGATCTCCTTCAAGCAATATACGGGGAACGCTCTTTTTTTCAAAAACAGCTGGCCTAGTAAATTGCGGCCACTCCAAGAACCCTCCTTCATAGGAGTCAAAACGTGCAGAATCAGCATGTCCCAAAATTCCTGGCAAAAAGCGCGCTACTACATCGGCCAGTACGAGCGCAGCTGGGCAACCATTGGTGAGGACGTAATCCCCAATAGAGATCTCCTCATCGATTAGGGCATCGATTGCCCGTTGGTCAATCCCCTCGTAGTGACCACAAACGAGTACCAAGTGCTCCATTTGGCTCAAAGCGCGCGCGCGTGCAGCCGTCAAAGGCGCGCCACTAGGAGTGAGGTAGATAGTATGGGGAGGTGAGTCTGTCTGCAGCGATCGCAGTGCTTTTGCAAGCACTTGAGGCTGCAGAACCATTCCTGGACCCCCTCCATAGGGCCGATCATCGACACGCCCTGTGGGGCTATCGGTGAAATCCCTGTAATGAATGAGCTCGAAGCACAGCTTCTCGCTTTTTTGCGCTCTAGCGAGTATGGAGCAGCTCAAAGGCGATGTGAAATACTCGGGAAAAAGTGAGCAAATCGTGATTTTCACTCCTGTGAGCGAAACTCCATTTACGAAGCGTTTTTCGGTGAGCTTTTTCTCTGCGAGCGCCGCTGGGTGAGCTTGCGATTTTTTTGCTCATGCAAAAAATGCAGCACACTTGGAGCGAGCTTTTTGACCAATGGAAGAACCCCATGGGTCATGATAGCTCCCAAACGCAGCCAATGTCCCACTCTATCAGGGGTCAAATGCGCAACCTTTTCCTGATCCTTTTCGTGGGGATTGTACCAACCCACATTCTCTAAATAACGTCCATCTCTTGGCGCGTGCTCATCAGCTACCACGATTCGATAAAATGGACGGTTTCTCTGTCCCTGTCTGCGCAGGCGAATTTTTAGCGCCATGAAGCTCCCCCCATCATCTTTTGCATTTGTTTAAAATTGGTCGGCATGTTTTTAAAAAATTGTTTGGCGCGCTGGAAATTCTTCACGAGCTTATGCACTTCGTCAAGAGACGTACCACTTCCCATTGCTACGCGCCGTCGCCTAGGAATCGTCAACTCGTCTCGCTCCTTTCGCTCGTGCGGGGTCATCGACAAAATCATTGCTTCCATTTGGGAAAAAGAGCGGTCAGACACTTCGAGCTGCGACATTCCAGGCAATAGCTTCAATATGCTCG
>CAXTAX010000069.1:0-4787 GCA_964241995.1 uncultured bacterium
GCACTCTTTGGTGACGCATTCTCTAAAGACGCATTTTCTGAGACGAGTGGCGTCGACTCTTTCGTCTCGCTCTTTCGGTGCAGGTGACTCGACATGGCGATCTTTTGGGGCTAGATTGCGAAATGCTCTTGTGAATGCGCCGACATTGGGCGCGCATTAAACCCTTTTGGAGGGAACTCTCGTGCAGTATATATTTTCAATGTATTCCTTGAGAGTTGCCAAAACGGGGCAATTTGTAAATAAATTTCAATAGTATGGGTTTTTCCGCAGTTTATCAAGCGCCGAAATTCGATGAACAATCAAGGGGTTGCTTCGGGATGAATCGCCCTATGCGCCTAGCTCTTTGTCTGCCGCTGGCTTTAGAAGAGGCGGTGATGGCGGCGGGCGCGCTACAGCAAGTGCAGGAATTGTGGCCGGCGGCGCAAATCGCGCTGATCGGCAGCGCGCCGGCGCTCGATTTATTTGTTCAAGAGCGCATCGCGCATTTTGTGCAGCTCGATTGGGAGGAAGGGCAATTTCTCGCTCCTTGGTCAAAAGAGGCACGCCACCTGCGGCGCCTAGAACTAGATATTGCCCTCGATTTGTCCAATACCCTCTCCGCCGCGTGGTTGTTGTGGTTGGCAAAGATCGAGCATCGTCTGGGGTTTGGCGGCTTTCCTAAAAACTGGCTGTGGACGCGTGTGGTACCGGCAGAATCCACTGCGCCCCTGCACCCCGTTGCGCGGTTTCAACAACTTGTCGGGGGAAGTAGTGACCCCATTCACGCGCCTCGCCTCAAGCTCGCTAAGGGGGAGCGCGTCGATGCGCGCCAAGGCATCGACAACCAACTGGAGGGAAATCCACTACCCTTCTTACTCGGAGTGCATTTAGCCCCAGATGGGGAACGAGAATCTTGGAGTCGCGATGGTTGCAGAAAGTTGCTGGAAAAAATTGTGGCCACCCTCCCGCCCTACGCAACTTTATGTATTCTCGCGCTAGATCCTCAGACGGCACGCCTTTGTCGAGAAGTGCGCTTGCCGTTTGTTTTGGATTGCTCACAGGGATATTCGGTGCGGGAATGGATGGCGCTTCTCGACGCGTGCGACGGCGCGCTGTGCAGTGAAGGAGCCCCCCAGCATATAGCAGCAGCCCTGCGCGTGCCCCTCATCGCCCCCTTGCGCTTTGCGCATTCACCGAGTCCCTACGGGGAGAAATGCACGCTTTTTGCAAAGAGCGGGGAACTCCCTCAAAAGTGGATTTTAAAGAGATGGGCAGAGTGGACCGCGCCCGAGAGGGCATTGCGCCGCCGCCAGCAGGAGCTTTAAACGCCAAGCTCAATAGGTTGGCAATCCGTCGAGAAACTCCTCAGCGCACTGCAAAATTTCCTCGCGCTTTTTGTCGTGCATACGCCTGAGTGTGGCGTAGGCGAATTTCACCCGCATATTGGCGGAGAGCTTTTCGCGATGGCGCCACATGAAGTGCCAATAAAGCACATTAAAGGGGCAGGCTTTTTCGCCGTGGGAAACATTCGGGTCAAAGCGGCACTCTTTGCAGTAATTCGACATGCGATTGATGTATTTACCACTGGCCGCATAGGGTTTTGAGGCGAAGAGCCCCCCATCTCCAAATAGGGACATTCCGAGGGTGTTGGGCAGTTCCACCCATTCGTAGGCATCGGCGTAAACGGCCAAATACCACTCGCAGACCTCTTTGGGATGCAGCCCCGCCAAGAGGGCGAAGTTCCCCGTGACCATGAGGCGTTGAATGTGGTGGGAATAGGCGTTTTGGCGCGTCTGCTCGACAACTTGCCGCATGCAGTTCATGTCGGTCTTTCCACTCCAGTAAAAGGGGGGTAGTGCGCGCGTCGCCTCGAGGTGGTTTTGCTCGGCGTATCCCGGCATCTTCAGCCAGTAAATGCCCCTAATGAACTCGCGCCAGCCGAGAATTTGCCGCACAAAGCCCTCGACTGAGTTGAGTGGGGCGCGTTTGCGTTCTAGAGCATCGGTGGCGGCGCTACAGACCTCGCGTGGAAGGAGTAATCCGCAGTTGAGGTAGTAGGAGATCACCGAGTGGTAGAGGTAGGCTTCTTCCTGGAGCATAGCGTCTTGAAACTCGCCAAAGTGGACGAGCCGCTCTTCGATGAATTCCTTGAGGACCTTGAGGGCGTCAGCCCTGGTAACGGCTAACTGAAAGGGGTGCATGTCTCCAAAGTGTTTGGCAAACTGCTTTTCGACAAGAGCGATCACCTCTTTGGTGATGCGATCTGGGGGAAAGGGATGGCGAGGGGGAATCTCTTTGCCCGATTTGAGGGATTTGCGGTTTTCCTTGTCGAAGTTCCACTCATCGCCTACCGGATCACCCTCATGCATGAGCACGTCGTGCTCGCGCCGCAGTTTGCGGTAAAACGTTTCCATGCGCAGCGATTTCTTCTCGCCTGCCCAAGTTTTAAATGCCTCAAGTGTGCAGTAAAACCGAAGGTCTTCGCGCACCTCGACATCGAGTTTTTTGCGCAAAGTCTCCACGTTCTGTAATTGACGATACTCACCTGGGTGCGCCACAATGATTTTGTCGCACTTCTTCTCTTTGTAAATGCGCTCCAAGAGCGAGGTGACATTGCCTGGATTGCCTTTGTCATCTAGCGCGACGTAGCAGACTTGGTAACCCTGCTTGCGCAAATCTTCTGCGAAGTGGCGCATCGCGGAGAGGATGAAAACGAGCTTTTTGCGGTGATGGCCGACATTGGTAAAATCCTCCTTGAGCTCGGCCATCACGATGAGGTCGCGCTTTTTGTCGCAGCCTTCCAGCGAGGAAATCTCAGTGGATAGGTGATCTGGAAAGAGATAGCGAAGTGTCGACATGGCAAATTTTTGGACTGCGCCCGATTGAGCCGCTAGCCCAGCTGGGCCCAAATCCATGAAGAGGATTTTGGAGATACCGGCATTATGAGGAGAGGGCCCAATTGGGCAAAGGATTCATTGCATGACGTAGTAAACGTCAAAGTACGCACCCTTTTGGGTATCAAAACCTGGCCAACGAGAGGTGCTTACTTTTTTTCTGGACGGTTCCACTTAGCAGTGGTGACGTCTTTAAAGTCAGTAAATGCTTCTAAGAGTTTTGCCCAACGATCGTCCGATTCGGTTTTCAATGCTGCCCAGCGATCATCGGATTCAGTTTTCAATGTTGCCCAGCGGTCATCGCTTTTTTGAGAGCGTGATTCGGTTTCGTTTTTCAATGCTGCCCAGCGATCATCCGATTTAGTATTCAGGTAGAAAATACTGATCACAAATCCTGCGAATGCGCAGACTACGGTGAGTGTTGAAGTGTCCATGAGAATTCCATACGACTTAGCCTGGAGGATCAGCCCACAAGCTTAAATTTATAGGGGCTTTTTCTTCATTTTAGGATTTTGGAGATTTTTGGTGGCCCATGACTGCCCTGTTTGGCTAGTAACTGAAGGTTCAAGGTGAACTTAGGTCGAAGTGCAAGGGGCTTGTTCCCTTCATCACTTGCTAAGCTCATAAAAGCGTTTGTGTCCGAAAAGCACTTCATCAATACGAATTCTCGTACAAGTGTTTATGTCTAGTCGCGTCAAGTGGAACTGGACGAATTTCCTTGGTGAGCTGTCTGATTTCTTTGAGCATTTGCCAAAATTCCTTATCTCTTTTCGAAATATGTGAGTTCTTGGAGGCTTTGCCAACCAAATCTTCTGGGCGTATAGGAGACGTTTGTGCATTTACTAGCGCTGTATTTCCCTGCAGTTCATGGCTAGAAGGTAGCATTCCCATCGCGCAGATGGTGTCTTGCTGAAAGTTCTTCAATGCGCTCACGGGAATGCGCCAATTTCGACCTAGTTTGTACCCGAGGAGCCGCTTGCTGAGTAAGAGGCGCTGTACAGTCGCCTTGTGCAGGCGCAGTGGCTTTGCCACTTCCTCGGTGGTTAGGTCTTGTTCGTTAGTCTCAGACATAAGTCTTGAGCTTTACGGTGAATCGGTTCTTGAATAGCTCACGGCGTTGCCCCACGCTTGGTGGGTTTTGAGTGGAGAGAGCGCGCATTTTTTTATTTTCTCGGAAAACTTGGATGGGAGCGCCTGAGGGCTTGGTTGCGCCCTAGGACCGAAATAGATGGTCAGTACTTGTTGCGGGGTGACATTTAATGCTGACCACAGACAGCCATTGCGAGTTGCAATTGCTACCCACAAAACTGCACTGCACATTGCGTCTTACCTTCCGCACTAGATTCTAAATGCAGCATCGCAAAGCGGCGTGTGCAGCGAATACACTCGAAACACTGTGGACTTCTAATTTCTGCTCTTTTAAGATTACACAAGAGTTTGGCTCGGTGTAGTAAAAGCTTGCTCTTACAACTGTGACACTCCACTCGCCGCCGCCATCGTCGGAGCTATCGTCTACGACCAATGTCGCATGACTCAGATAGCGGGCGATTTGAAATACTTAGTAAAATCGAGCGAAGAAAAGTTTGAACAGGTGGGTGCAAAGCTCGAAAAGATGGAAAAGGAGAGCGGAGCAAGGTTCGAAAAGATAGATGCAAAGCTCGAAAAGATAGATGTAAAGCTCGAAAGATGCGTCATGATCTCGCTTGTAAGTTACGGGTTTTCTTATTTTTTATTCAAAGTACATGAGGCAAGAGCAAAGCGTTAAGTGACAAACTGCTTTTATGTCCGTAGTCTGAAACTTTTTAATTGAGAGACGTAAATCAGATGAGGTGGCTTAATTTCTGAAAATCGCAAGTCGGAAAGGGTTTGGATTTGGCAGCCATGATGGCCCGGGCTTTAACCATGGGTTGTTCC
>CAXTAX010000070.1:0-4720 GCA_964241995.1 uncultured bacterium
ACGCGCAGGTGCACGAGTAAGAGCTCTCGTAGGCGCTGCGTGATGGAAATCTCCTCAACACTTACTGCAGGAGGCCCCCCCCGCGACATGGCTTTGAGGTGCTCGAAACAGTTACTGGTATTTTGCATGCGCTTTAAGTCCCAAAAGCTACATGCCGAGGGGCCAAAGCCCCAGTAGGCGCGCCCCCGTAAATATCCCAAATTATGCACGCTCGCACTACCCGGCCTACACTGAGCGAACTGCTCATAGCGCTCCCATCGCCGCTTTGAAAAACTCGAGGTCCATAGGTCGAGCATCCCCACCGAAAACTCCTCTTTTTCTTCTTCGCAAATCTCATAGAGATTTTCCAAGCACGCGTTTGCGCGCTCTTCGCGAAGGGCAATGTGCTGAATAGGCCAACTGTCTACACATTTGAGTACTTGGCTCCAGTATTCGAGATTTTGACCTGGCAAGGGGACCACGAGATCAATGGAGATATTGGAAAATCCAGCGGAATCTAGCCGCTCAATCACCTTGAGCTCTTCGCTAAAGAGACGGTACTTGTTTTGGATTCTCAAAGGGGCCTGTTCCCTCGTATCCACACTGAGCTCAATGCGGTTGATCCCGAATTTTTTGAGCGCCCTCAAAAAGGGGAACGAGGGGCGGGCGCGATGTAACTCGAAGGTGATCTCTACATTCCCTGCGAGGTCGAGATCTTCCAATAAGCGTTGGAGATATGCAAGGGGGAAAAAGCAGGTGCCATTTCCTCCAAAATACACAGAACGCACTCGCCTCGCTCCAATTGAGGCGCGGCGAGATTGCCATTCGGCGCGCAGCGCGCAGCAAAGTTTGCCCTGTGTTTCTTCATCGTGATCCCCATTTTTCACTATTTGGGGCAAATGAAAATAGAGGCTACATTCATCATCTGCCGCTGGAATACATAGGTTTTCAGTCGGCGAATTTAATGGGACACGAATTGGCTGGTGCATTACCAGTCATCGTCATCTGGATCGCGAAATCCCCTCTTCCAGCGATTGCGCTCCCGCTCAGGATCGATGTCGTCACTGCTGCTGTTGGACTCATCTAGTTCGGTTCGATCGCCCTCCGCATCGCGCTCGTCAGTGGCGTAAGAAGTTTCTAAATCAGAGGTTTCGGTCGTCGAGTCGAAGCTGGTATCCGACATTTCCCCCCCTTCGTCCATCATGTTGATGTCGGGCATTGTCGGCGTATCGGAGTAAGGAGAGCGCTGCGCTTGCCGCTTGGGCGTTACATACTCTTCTTGCTGACCGCTCTCACGTAAGCTGCGCAAGCGCTCTCGCTCTTCGTCAATTTTGGCTTGCAGGTGGGCAATTTCCTCTTCATGCCTGGCCATATCTTTGCGGGGGACCAACCCCAACTTCAACCAACGCTGCAAATCCTCGAGCTCAGCCTCAAGTTTGCGCAAACGCTCGCTTTTGTTCGTCATAAGTTCCTCTACTTAGAAAGCTATGTCTAATTTTTACACGTTTAACCGCGCCCTCGACTATGGCATAAATCATTTGGGCGAGCAAGTCCAATGCACGAGACCTTCCATGACGGGTGTCTATGTTTTGTGCTCGACCCCGGTTGTAGACTCCCAAATGCGATATTGCCGGGCGCGCAGAACCTGCACTTTCGCTCAGTGTTGCCACTGCACGGCTTGGAAAATGTTCGGGTCCTGACGATTTGATTGAAATGCCATGGGAGGGCGCCCAACTCGAAGTGCTTCGATCCAGATGAGGGCCTGCTGTTCAAACGCGGCGATCAACTCGAGCAATTGAGGCACCTCAATCATTGTGGGATTTACAGATTGGTACAGCATGAGTTGTCGATGGACATCGCTATAGCATAGGATCATTGGGAGTCCGACATCGGGGCGATTGGCCTTCAAAGCGCTCATTAGGAGCGCTTTGCGCGTGGGGAGGTGATCTGTAAGGGATCCGAGCTTCGAAAAGAGCTGTAAACTCATGGTTTCAGAATTCCATTCAAGCTGAATTTGGCATTCCGATTCCATCTTAAGCAAGCAGGCGCCATTGGCATCGATTTCCAAGGCCAAGCCAATGCTCGTCCCCAACTCACTCAAAATGGCATTAAAGTCTGCTTGCATAGCGCTGTACCGATCTCAGAGTTTGGAACGTGGTGGTTGATTGAGAGGTGCTGATGGCGATTGTGGGAAATCGTCGTTGCGATCCTCATCCCCCTCATCGATATTGGGTTCGGAAAACGCTTCTTGTTGCTCTTCTACCTCGGCCTCGTAATCATCCTCTAGCGATTCCAAGCCCCCAAGTACTGCTTTCCAAAGCTCAGCCATGTGGTTTTGCACTGCCATGATATCGGTCGAACCACGGCCATATAGGCGCTTCCCATCGACTTCCCGAATCGCATCGCGCATTTGGCTCATGAGGATGATGCTCCCCATCGTCGAGCGCTCTGTCCCGAGCTTCGCAACGACTAAACGGAATTTTTCGTCTGAGGGAAATCGATCGTTGACGATCCTCATAAAAGCCTTCGCCACCTCTTCAAAATTCAAATCTCTTGGCATAGCTAGGGAATGGCGAGCAAATTCTTTGGCCACCAACTTCATGCGCAAACGAAAAAACCGATACACCCCGAGTATTGCCTGCATAATGCGCGTCTCAGTGACCAAGCGATTGAGTTCACCAGGCTCAATGGAGGGGCCCTTGGTGCGCAGGTCGGATCCAAGAGATTTGAGAAAAAAATCGATGACCGTTTTGAGTTTCTCGTAGGGAAATTTCGTCGAAAGTTCGCCAAACAGCGTGGGCGCATCGCGAGGGTTTCCCGTCACGTCGCGATACATGTCTTTGAGCGCTGTAGGGGTGCCGATGCCTTTTTCCGAAAATTCACGCGCCTCGCGCGCCATATTCCTACCGGCTAGAATCTCCCGGCTGTAATTTTGATTGAGCTGCTCTTTGACCTCGAGCACGCGCTCGCGTATGTTCCCATCACAGACTTCGGCGAGAAAATCCAACGCCTCGTCCTGAAGGGATAGATCGGGGTAAAACTCCTTTAGCTTTTTTTCGATTGCATCGCGGTCATCACCTGGTTTGATGTATTCTCGCAGGGCCGCAAGCGTCTCTTTTCGAAACTCGGGATTGTTATCTTGGTACCGCTGGGCAGCATCGCGCGTGCGGTTGCTCCCCCCGCTTTGCATCGCATCTCCCTCTCGCTCCTTGGAGCCGAGTGTCGCACCTACCTGGCGAGGCTTAGGCTTGAGGTCTTTGCGCTGCGACCGCAACTGCTGGTTGAGGGGGCGCAATAGACCCTGTTCGAGATCGTTAAGATAACTATCTTGGGATATCTCCTGATTGACGATTCTTAGGGTGCTTTTATCTTTGGCCTGTAGCTGTTCACTTTTGATGATGTTGTCATCAGCAGTCTCATGCGGGCGAAAAAAGGAGCCACCAACATCGTAGGACATGTGCGTTTCCCCAGGGATTTTTGGGCTCAAACTTCATCGGCAAGGGCGCAAACGCCCTAACAGCATGGCGCTAGCTAGCGGTCGCAAGCGTATGAAGGTTCAATCGGTGATATAGAACAGTCGGGAATTTAAAGAAAAACACAGGGCCCAATCGGTAAATTTGCGACGATTTTCCTCGCGCGGGTTTCTTTGGTCGCTAATGCGCACTTTCGAGGATCTTGCCTGTGGTCCTGACCTTGTGCCGAGTGGTCACTCCAAGAGCACATGGCACCATTCAAAAGGTCTTTAAAATGAAGACTCTGTTGGCGTGTGCTTTAGGAAAGCTGAATGCGACCTAGCGGCTGCACGCGAATCTCTGGGATGATCTCTTGATAGGAGACCACAGAGACGTCCTGCATCTCCATCTCGACCAACTTGCGCACAAAACGCCTGACGTCCAATGCGGTTAAGACCACAGGCGATTGCCCGCCGGGAGGGGGGGGAGAAACGGTGTTGCGAAAAGCCTGCATGATCAATTGCACCGAGTCGGGGTCAAGTGCCAAATAGGATCCCGCAGAAGTCTGCTTGATCGCCCCACGCACCATGTCCTCAATCTCCGGATCGAGGATATAGACCGAAATGACCGATTGTCCTTGGGAGTATTTGAAACTGATGAAACGCTTGAGCGAAGAGCGGACATATTCGGTGAGCAAAACGGTGTCTTTTTCCGATTGGGCCCACTCACTCAGAGCCTCCATGATCGTGCGCAAATCCTTGATGGACACCTGTTCTTGCACCAACCGCTTAAAAATATCGGCCATCTTCTGCAACGGGATCAACCGCGTCACCTCTTTGACGAGGTCGGGAAAGGACTTTTCTACAAACTCGATCATGGCGCGCACTTCCTGAATGCCGAGGAATTCGGCGGCGTAGTGCTTGAAGAAGATCGAAAGGTGCAAAATGACGACCTCTAAGGTTTTCCAATACTTGATGCCCGCTTTTTTCAGGATTTCCTCGTATTTCTCCTCAACCCAAAGTGAGGGAATGTTCAACGCGTTTTTGTAGGTTTTAAAGGGTAAGTTGTAGCGGCGCAAGGTATCTTCGGTCTCATTGGTGAGTACATGCTCTTGAATGACTTTGCCGCGAATGACCGGCACTTCGTTGAGTAAAATCGAATAATCGTCGACTTCCAATATGGGGCTATCCACCCGAACGTGCACACCAGGAAATCGAACACCGAGATCTTGGTACAGAGCTTGCCGCATTTTGGGGATCATCGACTCAATGAACCCCATACCCTTAGCC
>CAXTAX010000071.1:0-4647 GCA_964241995.1 uncultured bacterium
GAGATGTCCTCAAGCCCCTTTAGCGCTAATTGCCGCTTGATGATGCCCTGCATGTGGGTGCATGTGCCGACTGGAGCTGTGGACTTGAGCACCACGAGGGAGGGTCTTTCGATATGCCTTCCAATTTGCTCGGCGACTCGCTCAATTTTGGATAAGTCGCACTCACCTTGAGCGCTTGTGGGGGTGTCGACGCTGACGAGAATCATTTCGGAATCTCTCAAGGCTTGAATCGGCTGGTCGGTGAAGGCGATGCACTTTCGCGCGAGCGCTTCGTGCAAGTGGGTTTGAAGCCCGGGCTCGTAAATGGGCATTTCGCCCCGGGCTAGCGCAGCGACTTTTCCCGAATCGGCCTCTAGACAGGTGACTTGATGCCCTTGAAGGGAGAGACATACGCCGGTGACGAGACCGACGTAACCAGCGCCAATGACTAAGACGTTCATGAAAGAAAGGGCAAATGGGAAATGAGTACCATCAACACTGAAATCGTACCTTAAGGGTCCTGTGAGTTTTTTGGCAAAGTCACCTCGACTGAACCTGAATCAATCATAGTGATGTTTGACAATTGTGGGGGTTTTGGTGCTTGCGCTGATTTCACAAGAAAAGCGCGTGCCCCCTTTACGCTGCCCAAAATGCAGCTGAACTTTCCAGGTAGCGCTAAGCGAAGTTGCGGCGCTGATGCCATATTCCCAATAGGGAGAAGTGTAGCGGTTTACAGAGTGCCTATCTCGCCCAAACCCCCATCGGCTATGCGCGCGAAAGACCCAATCGGGCTCTAGGCGCCAATAAAGCTGCGCCCCGAGGGTTTGCCTTCTGTCAGATAAGGAAGAGTGGAGCAAATCTTCGATCGAATGCAATTGCTGAAGCCAATTGCGATCTTCCCCGATCCCCCGCCAGGAATAGGGGCTACGACGATCGTATTCTAAAATCGCAGCAAGAGATGGACTCAAAGTAGCTCTTGCCGAAACACTTGTTCGTTCAATGCGCTTACGGCGACGATCGACAGTCGTGCGCAGGCCCAAATCGCAGCGATTCGATACATGCCAATTCAAAGATAGCTGGGCCAAGTGCGCGCTGTATTTCGAAAGGGGACCAATCGGATCGCGAAAGGAGAGTTCATAGTCGAGTAGTGCACGCCGCTCAGTGCTGAGCGCGCCGCGCGCGCCCCATTCGAGCTTTTGAGCGGCTGTTGGCGCCTCTTCAAGGTCAAAGACATAACATCGAGCGCACTGATCTGCATTTGATCGGGAGACTTGATGATGTAGGTAGGGGGTGATGCGATGGATGAGATGTCCATGGAGAAAGACCCAAGTAGTTTGTAGATGGCCATCCCATCTAGGAGTCACCCACCCGATTGAGTCTCCGAAGGGCGTATTGCTGACGGTGTAGATCCTCGCGCTGAGCCCGCCTGTAGCCGTGATGTTATGGCCAAGATCAAAGCCCCGATAGACGCTGCCCGTCCACAATCCTCGCCACGTCGCAAAGTCGTTTTGCGCTTCTTTTTCGGCAAAGCTCATCTTTAAATGGGCGATGTCGATTCCCTGATCAAAGGTAAAGCCTCCGGGGAGATGCAAGGGGCGCGCCCGAATCGCGCATTGTGGCAAAAGCTGTTTCACCGTCTCGAATCGATTGATCTTGACGACTGCCTGCGCGTTGAGAACAAATTGCTCATGCGCTTGGTGATAGGATAGATGCGATTTGGGCGTGGGCTTGTAAATCGTCGAATTCGCAAGGCGTTCGGAGATGAAATTCGCATCGCTTGCGTGAAAGATCTTTCCCTCGAGGTAGGCATTCTCTCTGGGAAAGTTTTGGCGCATTGTCGCGCTCGAGCAAAAGCGCCAATGAGATCTCGGTGCCGATTCATGGAGTGCGTAATGCGCAAGACTCCAATGTCTTTCCATGCCACGGCCCTTGATATGTCCCCCAAAACCCCATCCTCGCGTCCACCACCGATCGATTTCGAGGTTTGCGCGCCATTGATCACCCGAAAGCTTGTAGCGCACTCCCAGGCGTCTCTGGCTTTTCGATCCCCACGCCCCGGTAAGTAGCAAGGGCCAATTCTGTATGGTGCGCGCATTGATTTTAAAAGATCCCATGCGCGCGACTCGTTTTTGTCCCACCAGCACCTTTAAACCCGTTACGTCGAGTTCGCGCGTGTCGGTGAGCAAGAGATCGTCGATGTGCACTTGCCATCGACTCGGCACGCGTAGGGAAGTGGTCGCGTAAGGCAGTCGAAGCTGACAGCTTCCGTCGGGTGATAGTTGCACCTCGCAGCTACCCACAAACCATTGGCCGAGCTTTGTGCGACCTTGGCGCAGTATTCCAGTGCGGGTGGAGACATCGTATTCGAGCTCTTGGCCTACAAAGCGCTTGCCAAAGTATTGCAAATAGACCCCTCCGCGGGCAAAGAGACGGCCACTTTTTTTTGCCTGTGCATCTCGGGTAAAAATCAGTTCATGGGCTTCGACGTGCAACTCTTTTCCACGCACGATGCCTCCCTTAGACGTGGAGATGCTCTGTCGATCCAAAACCGGATCGATGAGGTCGAGCTGAATTTCAAGGGGCGCATTGTGTTCAGTGGCCCAAAGCGTGTCTCCCGCTTTCAAATGCAAGGCGTAGATCAGGGTTCCAAGGCAAAGAAAAAGAGCGAGGGTGACAGGCTGGCGTCCACCTTTTGGATCAAAGGTGCAGGGCATGTAGTAGCCCTCCTTCGATGCGGTACTGCCTCTGGCAGCGCTTGGCCAACTCCAGATCATGGGTCACCAAGATTAGGGAAGTGCGCTCTTGCGCGATTTGTTCAAAGAGAAGGTCTGCGACGATTTGCGCCGTACTGCGATCGAGATTTCCGGTGAATTCGTCTGCCAAAATGAGCTTGGGGCGCCGCATCAGCGCTCTTGCTAGGCACAAGCGCTGCTTTTCGCCCCCAGAGAGCAGCCCCGCTGAGGTGTGCTCCCGATGCAGTAAGTGGGTGCGCGCGAGCAATTCTCGACAGCGCTCGCTAGCATCATCGCGTCGATCGCCAGCGATCATCGCGGGAAGTAAAGCATTGTCGAATGCGCTCCAAGATTCGATCAAATGATAAAATTGAAACACGATGGCGAGTACATCGCGTCGAATGTGCGTTCCACTGCTAGGTCGCGCAGGTTTCCCCTCGATTTCAATCGATCCGCTCGTCGGTTCTTCCAGCAGGGCGAGATGGTGCAGTAATGTGGACTTCCCCTCGCCGGAAGTTCCGACGATGGCCAGCGTTTCTCCGGGTTCAATGGACAAGTCGATCCCCTTAAGGATTTCGACCTCTTCGGGATCGGCATATGTCTTGCGCAGCTGGTGCACACGCATCAAGGAACTTGTCATCGATTAAAGATTTCTCAAAAGGCGCGAGGGATGGAGGCGAGCTGCCTGAATAGCCGGCACCAAAGCGGCGAGCGTGCTAAGCGTTGCCGTGATGGCGAGCGTAAATACTACCGCTTGAGCGGTCAATTGATTTGGGAGTTGATCGCCGTAAAACTGCGGATGCAGCAGCTGCCGCCCTTGCAGAGCACTCAACACTCCCACCAGGGTGTCGAGATTGTGAAGAGTCAGCCATGCGAGCAGCGCTCCTATTAAAGAACCCAGACTCCCCGCGATGAGTCCACAGAAACTGAAGATGCGGGCAATCGATCCCGAGCTGGCGCCAAGCGTGCGAAGTATGGCAATTTCCCGCCGCTTTTCGAAGACGAGTAGCAACAAGAGGGAGACGATATTGGAACAGGCAACGGCTACGATGATGACGGCGAGTAGTGTGAGGAGCAATTGATCGCTTTTGAGCTGATCGATCAGCGATTTGACATGGTCAAACTGCTCGAAGTTCTCTACGGTCCAATACTGGTCGATGTGGTGGGCCTGCAAACTCGCTCGGCATTGTGCGGCAAGACGCGCAGCTTGATCGATGCGGCAATACACCCAAACCCCGACGTTTTGCCGCTGCTCGCTTTCGGGCAGTGCCTCGTGAATGAGCTCGGCGCATTGCGCGCTAGTCAGCAAAAGCCGCCCACCGAGCGGCATCATCCCGGGCTCAAAAAATCCGCAGACGAGTAGGTTAAGGCGCTCGATTTCTTCGCCAGCTGGTGAGCGCACGCTGCGCTGCAATGCCCCCACATCGCCAATTTGCGCTCCATTGCGCCCAAATTGCGCAGGGAGCAGGACGGGAAAAGTCTCTGCGAGTGCGCGTTCATCTTCTGCCTGCGCGCGCGCGCAATCAGCAAGTGTCTCGCAGAGCATTTGGTGTGCATCGCTTTGACCTGGCGCAAGCTCTACGCTTGCAATCTCCACCTCCGCAAGTCTTGCAATCGATTGGATCTCAATTCCCTGCATTTGGCCCTCGATTTTGAAGTGCAACTGCATGGGGGAGTAGTCTTGTGGCGCTAATGGATCAAGAGCTGCGCGAAATTCCACGTCGTGCAAAAGGATTTTGGGGGTCTTGTTTTCGCGCCCTGTCCAATCGACCTCTCCTTTGCAAAAGTGGGCTGTGATTTCCTTTGCCGAGCGATTTTCTGCAAAGCGTGCGCGCAGAGCACTTAAGTCGCCAGCATTTGCCGGAATGTGGAGACACTCATCGCAGAGTAGCGCGCGCGCAGTCCCCACCTTTGGCCAATAGGCGCGAGGCAATTC
>CAXTAX010000072.1:0-4632 GCA_964241995.1 uncultured bacterium
GCATCCCAAATCGCAGAGCAAATGCCGGGTAAGTGCCGCGCATTGCCGCGGATGTCACTACCCGAATTTCAATATTTTATGCGTCAATGCATCGGCGTGATCGGATTGGATTCACTAGCTCTTCACCTCGCTGCGGCTGCAGATGTGCCTACCTTTGGAATCTTTGGACCGACTCATCCAGATGGCTATGCCCCAAGCGCCAGTACATATGGCGCAATGCATAGCGCGCATTTTTGGCGGGCTTGCCCTCGCTATCCCGAGCGAGCACTCAGGTGCCGCTCGATGCGCAAATGCCTAAGCTCTTGTCTACCCAGTTTGAAAGAGGGGGAGGGCCTTAAAGCTCTTTGCGCGTTTGTACAACGAGTGCGTGGTGAATGCGTCGCGCAGCTTGAATGAAGCGCTTCACGCCTCATGGGTCTTGATTTCGATTTTCGCTCCGAATTCTACGGCGGTGAATTGCACGAGTGTATCTCCGCGCTGTCGCGATAGCGAGGCGTTTGGTGGCATTTCCCCTACAGTCTCCTTCGCAGTGGCGGGAGTCTCATCATGGATTTGCCTCGGCTCCACAGCGTTTTGCACTTCGGAAATTTCCTGGGGCGGCAGAGAAGGTTCGGCGCTCTTTGGCTTGGCAGGAGGGGGTTTGGCTGAGACTACATGATGAGGGGGAGACGTGTGCGTAGAAAAGCTTTTCTCACCTTGCAAAGTGGATACGCCGCGTGTGATTTGCGGGTTTTGATCGCGTAGAAGGGCTTCGACATTTTGCAATTTACCCCAAAGCTCCTGCCAAGAGATGTGCGAGGCGCTGCGGATGATATCGACCAGCAGCATCTCTAAATGCACCCGATTGTGGGAGCTGCTCTTGATGATTTGCTGGTGACGACTGATGACTTCCAGAATGTTTAGGCAGTGCTCTTGCGTGTAGGCCGCAGAATGACCTGCGTAGCCGTGGGGAACGGCAAGCGGGGATGCATCGGGTTTTTTACCCCACTCGCTCTTGGTGCAGAGGATGCACGCGAGTAGGTGATTGCGGAAGTGCTCCCTCAGGCCTTCCATCAAGGCGTGAAGATCGATGCCCGCTTCGATCAACCTTTCAGATAGAGAAAAGGCATACTGCAGGGCCCCATTTCTCACCGCTTCGTCCAGTTCAAAGTACCAGTTTGGGTCGATAGCCCCCAGTAGTCTGCGCACTTGCTTAAGCTGCAAGTTCTCTGCGGCAAAGCAGATTACTTGGTCTAGTATCGATTCGGCGTCCCGAACGCTTCCCTCAGCTCGACCGGCAATGAGCGCGACGGCCTCTTTTTCAAAGGGCACTGCACATTCGGTCAAAATTTTAACCAATTTAGCCTCGATTTTTTCCGCTGCGACGCGCTCGAGCGCAAAGCGCTGGCAGCGACTTTGAATCGTGAGGGGCACTCGATGTAATTCTGTTGTCGCCAAGAAAAATTTGATTTGAGGAGGGGGTTCTTCAAGCGTCTTCAATAGTGCGTTGAAGGCCTCTTTGGTCAACATGTGGACTTCATCGATGATGTAAATCTTAAATCCTCCACCACTGGCACTGTACCCCGCGCTATCGCGTAATTGGCGAATGTCATCGATGCCGCGATGCGAAGCACCGTCGATTTCCACGACGTCCAAGCCGGTGCTTCGCCCGATAGCGCGACAGGAATCACAAGTGCCGCAGGGTTCACTACCCTTGCCTCTATTGGTGCAATTGAGGGCTTTGGCGAAGAGCCGGGCCAAAGTGGTTTTGCCACATCCTCTGGTTCCGCTGAAGAGATAGGCGTGAGCGATGCGTCCAAAATGCAGGGCATTCTGCAAGGAGATGACGGTGCGCTCTTGCCCAAGGACATCGGCGAACCGCTGAGGGCGAAATTTGCGTGAAATTGCGAGGTAAGTGTCGGCCATCATCAAGGGTGTGGCGATGGATGCATAAGGAGGAGGAAGCTGGACGCCAAAATAAGCGCTAAAGTCTTATACTGGAGAACTTCGGGATAGTTGGAAATGCAAGAGTTTGGTGGCCGATAGGCGTGCTGCCTCATTTTTAGCGCCCACAAGTTGGCATGTAACATTTCTGCGTTGCGATCGAAAAATGAAAGATCGCCAACCGCAAATTCACTCACTTTGCCAGGATCGTCCGCTCGTAGTGTTTTTTTACGCTTCCATAATTTCGCCCATGGCAATGCGATTTTACGGTAAAGAAATTAGAACGCGCGGGTACCGTTAGACGAATAGATTTGATCTGAGGTCTTACCCATGAGTCTGTCACCCAAAGGGACAGATAACCAGCTCATCTTCTTTTCCGAAGGTGGATTTTGGGACCGTAGCTATCTTGTAAAGGGGGGCTTGGCTGCCCTTTTCGCCCTAGTGGTTTTTCTTTTTTTGCACTACGGAGATCTACGTACTGAGACCCTCAATCTCAACACCCCCGCTCCAAACTACACCTTTTCGCAAACCGACTTCACCTATAAGGATGATGAGGCCAGTTATCTCGCCAAAGAAGAAGCGGTTAAAGAAATTGATTTCATTCGCTCTGTCAGCGAAATCGATTGTGCGGAAAAGCTGAGCGCAATGCAGCGGTGGTTGATTCACAGTCGACACCGCCCGCAAGAAATCGAGGAAATTCAGCGCATTGCGGTGGCTGTAATTGGCGAGCTCAAACGCGTTATTTTCGTCAGTGAAAAGACGCGCGACCTCATGAAACGCTTCGATATGCCCACTGATCATTGCATCGTTTGGTACAATGGAAACGACGACAAAGTGGAGATCTTGCCAAGTCTTGTTTGGGACGAGGTGGCCCGCATCTCCCGCATCAACTACGGAAGCTCCCTTTCCAAAGGAGCGATGAACAAAGCTCTTGACTACTTCAGCCACTGCGAGTGGCAAGTCGAAGTAGACGCGCACTACCAAAATCAGTTCAGAAGACACGTAGCAGATGAAATCGCTCCAGTCATCAAAAGCGTTCGCGCGGGAACCACATTAATCGATCGAGGGGACACAGTCGCTCAGCGCCATTTGGATATGCAACGGGCGATGAAAGAAACCTTAAAAGGGCAAAGGCGCTTGAGTAGCTGGCATGCATTTTGCGCGTTGCCCCTCGCCATCATCGGGGTCTTTTTTGGGGCATTATACCTGCGGTGCTTCCAAAAAGAGATTTTTCAATCCAATCGCCAACTCACTCTCATTCTGATCATCTGCAGCTTGACCCTTGCGCTCGCGAAGGGAGGGGAACGCGCCCTCATTCACAGCGCGCACGGTGGAATGAGCGTGGCCAATGATCCCCTCATTACGCCCTTTACCACCATTTTAGCCGCGTCGCTTTTCCCCCTCAAAGTCGCCGCTTTTATCAGCGCCTACATGACCCTTGTCCTCACGTTTGGTCTGCCCGTCGATAGCTCGATGTTTTTGCCGATCAACTTCGCCGGCACGCTCATCGCTCTGATCAATGCTCGGCGGTTGGTTAAACAGCGCGATCTATTCAGCGTTTGTATTCAGGTTTGGGCGGCAGCCGCTGTGATGACCCTGGCGCTCGATTTGCATGCGAGGACGAGCTCTTTGCATGGACAGGAACTCATCGAAAAGTGTGCAATTTTGGGGTTGTTCACCATTGTCACCGCCGTTTTGGTGGTGATCTTACTGCCATTTGTGGAGATGATCTTTGGAATCATGACGGACATGACGCTCATGGAGTACCTCGATCCCAACAGTCTTCTCCTGCGTCGTCTATCGATTGAGGCTCCAGGTACGTATCAGCATTCCCTATTTGTCTCTCATTTAGCTGAATCGGCAGCGCTTTCGATCAACGCGCGCGCCCTATTTTGCCGGGTGAGTAGCTTGTACCACGACATCGGTAAATTGGCGTATCCGCACTACTTTGTCGAAAATCAAAAAGACATCAATGTGCACTTGCTCTTAACGCCTTCGGAATCTGCGAATGCAATTTTAGGGCACGTCACCGAAGGTGTTGCCATTGCGCGCCAATACCACCCTCCCGAGCCTCTGGTTCAAATCATTAAAGAGCATCACGGCACGGGGTTGGTCAACTATTTTTACAGTCGCGAATGTGAGCTTTTGGGAGATGAGGGAAAGGTCGAACAGAAATCCTTTCGTTACCGAGGTCCGATTCCACAATCTAAAGAATCGCTCATCATCATGCTGTGCGATACCCTCGAGGCAATTTCGCGGTCTATGGATCAAGTCACCGAGACCAAGGTCGAGGAGGTCCTCAACAACCAAATCAGTTGGCTCATTTCTAGCGGTCAATTCGATGTCAACGCCATGAGTTTATGCGAGTTGCACACCGTGAAGAAGAATTTGATCAAAACCCTCGTTGCGGCCAACCACAGTCGAGTAAAGTACCAAGCGAAAACGCGTCAGCCCGCTCCTGCTCCAATGATGCGGGAACTCCCTCGCGTTTCCCCCGAACCCATTCGTCCGGCAGCTAGCCAAAAGAGCGCCACCCTCGTCTCTACACGCGTTCCGTAATCTCCACTTGCCAGGGGCAGCATTGCAACTATTGTGTGCTGAGCACGAAACTCGCGTTTGTAGTATAGTTATACAGATTTCATTTTTCCAATTCGGTAAACGCCTTTCATGATCACTACGGAACCAGTAGATACCCCCGTCGCACTCGAC
>CAXTAX010000073.1:0-4545 GCA_964241995.1 uncultured bacterium
AACCATAGCTTGCCGATAACCGGTAGAATATAATCTATCCTTGCAAGATTCCTTGCCAAATCATCACTGCAGAATCATTAGACTTTTGTGGATTAGTTGTATGCAATGCGCTACTGTAAACTAAAAAGGGGAAATCTCAATCCACTTCCATCTGGACGAAGATTTTCAATGCCTCTAAATTCGAGGAATACTTGTAGAAATCGTGAAAGTTTATTTCTGGAACCGATTTGCATTATTTTGTTTCGCCAGCTTGGCGATTCAACAGGTTGTGAGCGCATCGTCCAATTACTGGCTCGTCACTTTGCAAGAAGCCGCCAGGCGAGGCGCACCCATCCTCGCACCTCTATGCGCGCTTTTTGCCGCTTTTTTGCTTCCCTATCTTCCCTCATCACTCGCTTCAATTGCGCGTACCCGCTGGTCGCAAAAAATCTCTTTGCGTTACACGCGCCAGTTTGTCGAGGCGAATCGCGCCAATTTGTCCCTTTATGGAGACACTTCTGCCAAAGAGCGTACGCTGCAGATTTTAAGCAATGAAGGACAGCGCACTTTGGAAGAAGTCACGCAATACTATTATCAGCTCACCACGTCTTTTTTAAACATCGCATGCAACATCATCGCCTTTAGCCTTCTAATTGATCGGCGCTTTTTTCTCGCCCACGCTCTGAGTGTTGCCCTGGGGTATTTGGTCATTCGAGCCCAAAATACCCGTCAGGTCGCCCTGTTCCAACGCGCCCAAAGCGAGCGGATCGGAATGAGCCGTTTACTGCTCTCCTCATCGGATAATGTCTTACTGGGCAATCACTACAATTATCGGCAATGGTGGCGCGCATTCTCGCGAGGCATGGGCAAATCGATGAAAAGCCAGCGCAGCGCTGTGCAGTTTCGAGAGGCCATCGCACTTACTTCGTCGTTGACGACTTACATGCCCTGCTTGCTTTTGGTGTTTTGGATTGCATGGCAACACGCGGGAGACGTCGATCTACTCTGCGATCTCATTTCGCTCTTGCCGAGATTGGCTCTCGTCCTTTCCTACACGTACTACTTGGTCTTTTTGATCGCTCAATGGCAGTCGATGCATGCGCGCCTCAAAAAGATCATGACGATCCTCAAACCAGCGCCCAAATGCTTGCGCCATCAACTTACCCCGCGTATCGATTGGCCAAAAATTTGGATGAGCTCCACGCGAGTGGCCCCCTTTACTCTTCAATCCGTGGACGAATTGGAAGAGATCGCCGCGCGGGGGACGGGCCGTTGGACTTTACGTGGCGAAAATGGGTCGGGCAAGTCGACTTTGCTTTTGTTGCTCAAAGCGCAACTAGGCGATCGAGCGTACTATCTGCCCACGCGCAATAAACTGCACTTTCGAGCTTCAACCAAAGACCGTTCAACGGGACGCCAACTCATCGTGCAAATTGAAGAATTGGCACAATACTTGCCGGCGCCCATCTATTTGCTCGACGAATGGGACGCTAATCTCGATCAAAAGAACTTACAACACATTTCGGTCCTAATTGATCGATTAGCTGAAAGGGGATGCGTCATCGAAGTGCGCCACAGGCAGTGAGTGGCATGTGCCCCTGAGCGCTCCAAAGTCCGCACCCATTATAGGAAATCGCGCAAAGAGGGCATGCCATCAATTTTTTGCGTGCTAATGACGTGAGGATCCCCATCTGCATTCAGCGGATACTCTAAGCGAGAGAAAAGGGCGACGATCAGAGGCATCCACGACGGAGCGTGTTTGGAACGCGAGCGGTGCAGGCCCTTGCGCTTATTGGGCGTGAGGGTTGGGATTTCAATCTCCAATTCTAGCATATTCACCTCCAAATCCTTGGCAACTGATTTCAAGTCTACCAAGTGGCTATCGATGAAGCAAGGAAATTTTTTAAATCGACAAAGTGCTGATCCCATCTTGAGGGACGCGCTGTCGATAAGTGTTTCATACCTCGTCGACAATCTTCTGGTTCACATGCAAATGTTGATAACCCCCCCAGTTATAGACAATTTATGGACAGGGTATCGACAATTCCCCCTACACCGTATGACTCCCGTTTCCCCCCCGAGCAGAGGAAAGTTATGAACAAATTCACAACACAAGAAGAAGAGGAGAAGTCTAAAAGAAGATAAGGGTACCCAATAGCCTCTGTGGAAGTTGTTGAAAGTTCAGGCCCATGAACATTTCCCCCACAGAGGTCGCCTCAAAGGCCAGAAGTAGCGAGATAATGGAAAGAGCGCGCAAAATGCATCTTGACCTTGCACCTTCAGCGAGCAAAGTGGAGTATCGCCATGGATTTGGACACCAGTTGGAGCCCTTTATTCGATCGCCATCTCCAACAGCCCTATTTCGAGCAATTGCGCGCCTTTTTGCGCCAGGAACAACAAGTCGATGCGATTTATCCAACTCTCAGTAGAGTCTTTCGCGCCTTCGAGTTGACTCCAGCGAATTCCGTGCGCGTCGTCATATTGGGTCAAGATCCCTACCATCAACACGGACAACCGCAAGGGCTGTGCTTTAGCGTTCCCGACGATGTGCCTTTTCCCCCTTCGCTGCGCAATATTTTCTCAGAGCTATCTCGCGATTTACACCTTCCCATGCCGCAGCATGGGTGCCTCGAAGCTTGGGCGCGCAGAGGCGTACTTTTGCTCAATCGCACGTTGACCGTTCGGCGCAACGTCCCCCTTTCGCACGCCAAAAGGGGCTGGGAGACCTTCACAGGAGCCGTATTGGAGTTTCTGTGGCAACTTCCCCAGCCCTTGGGGTTTTTACTCTGGGGGGCCGCTGCAAAGACTTCTGTGGAACCCCTGCAAGAGCTCGCCTCCCCGAGTCCTCGCCTCTTGCTGCGGGCACCACACCCCTCTCCGCTATCCGCACATCGCGGGTTCTTGGGTTGCGGACATTTTTCACAGGTCAATGCGTTTTTAAAGAGTCAGGGGCAGGCGGAAATAGATTGGCAGCTACGGGATGAAACGCGGAAATCGAAAATGGGGGGAGAGATCCCCGAATGAGAATACCCCTTGCTCACCACTTGGGGAAATTGGAGTGAATGCGCCAGGCGTTGGAAAGGTGTGGGGGAAGTATGTCAAGTTAGGCGCGCGAAGAGCGCGTTTTTCGAGGTAGGGCAAACCCTTTTTCTCGGAACTTGGGAAATCCTCTTCGAACGCCGGGGAATTTACGGGGAATTGGTGGGTGTTAAATCGTCCTTTTCCGCGTGCGTGGTTGGGGCGATCAATGCTTCGATCAATGCCTCTTCTGCGGGCTCTTCCTCTTCAGGCTCCACTGCAGAAACGGTGGAGGTACCGGGGATTTGCCATTCAAATGCAGTAAATAGATCGTTTGTGAGGAACTGCCAAAGAGAGTGGTTTTGCTCAATCGCCACATTGGACCTCTGCCAGCAGCTTTTTGCCAGTATCGCGCCCAGGGCGACAAAGCTCGCCTTTAAGCCAGTCTTCACCAAGGGGTGGTATAGGTCTTGCAGTGCAGGGGATTTGTACCCCTTAGAGAGGAGTTTGCTCGCCCCGATGCCAGCAAGGAAACAAGCTGTTGGTAAAATCAGTTGCCCAGTGAGGCGAATTGCCAAGACGCTGATTTGCGCTGAAAGCGATTGAGAGGGTTGCGCATTTGCACCAGTAGCTTCCGAGGTCGAAGTTTTCACCTCGAGATTTGGGGAAACGCGGGGGGAAGCAATGGAATTGGTCATAAAAAAAACCTTTAGGCAGGTGGGAGTATCGCAGGGGCGAGGGGCAAAAAGCTCTAAAGCGCACTGGGTGCTGCCCGCTCGCTGACATATCATGATCCAATTACATGTTTTGTGGGAGCCCTTTGCAGGGGAGCCCCTTAGTGTGAAGGTGCCTTTTTCGAGCTGCTTTGAGCTTTACAAGTGTTGATTGGCTAAATCTTTGCGAGAGCAGCGCGCACCAAGTCCAAGCCCTCATCGTGCCGCATCGCTTGGCAGAGTCGCGATTTCAAGGACCTCATGCTCGGATAGCGCTGCAGGTACCAAGTGCTCGCTTTTTTCAATTCTACGAGCGCGCGATGAGCGCCACCGTATGAAAATGCGCATTCCACATGCTCGAGAATGTGCTCGAAGGAGACCTTCAAAGGCGCGCTCGAGGACTTGTCCCCCTTCTCGATTTCTCTACAAATCCAGGGCTGTCCGAGTGCACCTCGGGCGATGACAAGACCGTCGCAACCCGTTGCAGCAAACATCTCTTTCGCATCGCAGGCGTTGAAAAGATCGCCATTGCCCATGACGAGTATGGACGTGGCGGCTTTTTTGCACGCTTTAATGGCCGTCCAATCAGCTGGCCCGCGATATCCCTGCTCTCTTGTGCGCCCATGTACGGTAATTGCTAGCGCGCCAGGGGATTCCGCGATCTTAGTAATTTGCGTGCAATTGATGCTCTGTGCATCCCACCCCGTACGCACCTTGAGACTCACCGGAATGTTCACCTGCGCTCGCATGGCCGCTATGATCTCCCCAATACGCTGTGGAGTTTTGAGAAGTCCCGAGCCGCTGTGGTCTTTCGTCACTTTATCCACGGGACAAC
>CAXTAX010000074.1:0-4521 GCA_964241995.1 uncultured bacterium
GAGCTGTATCGACCAGAGTTTGGGAAGCAAATACATGAAAAATGGTGGAGCGAATAGACCAACTTTGGCGATCGTCTTGCCCAAATTGCATTGCCTGACATAACGCATGACCGCACGTTCTGTCTGCTTGATGTCGTAATGTTCATCTAATAGCTTTAGACCAATCGAAAGGTCTCCTAGCTGCTCACACGTCAGCGAGTGGACGGGTAATTCCTGAGGGTAGGGAAGGCCTCGATCGATTAGCTCGGCGATTGAGCGCGCTTGATCTAAATATCCACAAACTTTGGCATCGGGTATCCATTGCGGGCGCGGCCTTTTCACGATAGTGGGAGCGATGTGGTGATTGAGGTGTTTGACTTGCTGCGCGCAGGCTTTGTAACGCGCTTGAAAATCCTCTTCCGTCCAACGAAGCATTGCCATGCAAGTATCCAATCGCTCTTGAGACATCCCCGACCACCCTTTGGCAATGCGATGACTCGACTGCAAGCTCCGACCATTGGTTAATCTATCGATTAGCAAGTCTGGGGTGATACTCAATAAATAACGCTCTTCCTTGACAAGGGGGATGGTTCGAGAGGCGAGCTCAAACGCTTTGTCAAAGGTCCAGTCAAATGGATAGCAGAGTCTGCTCGCCAGCGATTGCCAGCGCGGGCGCTTCGGGAGCTCTAGCCTTTGCCAAAGTGGATGCAAACTCCCTTCATCGCCTTGAAGGAGTTTTTTGCCAGTTAATACACTCAACTGCCAGTTAAATGGCAGTGAGGAGAATACTCTATCAATCATGATGAGGTACCTCTAATCAGAATGCTAGGATCGATACCTATTTTGGTTAAAATTTCTTCCATGACGCCCATCATATAAGCGTGTTCAGCATCTTTTATCCGTACAGTCTCTTCGAAGTCGTTGCAGCGTTGTCTCAGAAGAACAAGTTCATTTTGTTCCACATTGGATGGAGGCATTGATTCTCCGCAAGATGCCTCTCCCTGCAGATCTGATGGAAGTGCATGCGATGTGGAGGTTTGTGAAGTGCTTGGAAGTGGGGCTAAATGCGCGGCACGATTTGTCCCAGTTGAGGGAGATCGGGTTTGCCTAGACTTATCCAGTTGCTCTTTGAAAATTAATTTATGCACTTTATTGACTCTACCGCTTAGCTTCTCCAACTGCTTGGGGATAGTTTCACAGGTAAAGCTATATCTCCGCCATGGTAAGTACGCATAAAGCCCTGCCGCAGTAGCGATAGAAAGCAATTCTAGCGCCATGACCGACATCGTCGTAATGATTGGCTGTGAAGTTGTCTGTAGCTGCATGCCCCACAAGCCACCTAGAATAGTCCCTCCACCGGTTATTCCTCGCCTGCAGCGCTTTTCTAATGCTTGAAATTCTACTTCACTGCGAGCATTGAGCCTCGCCAACTCCCCTTTGCGCTCTTGTTTGGTCGTTTTGAAAAGCGTGCTCGCTTTTTCATCAAGGGCTTGGAGTTGTTGGGGGTTTAAGGGCTTGAGAAGCAGCTGGAAAGCCTCGGGATCAAAGGGCACTTGTTCAAAGGCTTTGAGCAAAACATCTTCAGCGACGCGGTAGTCTACTGAGCTAGTTTGCTTTGCCAGTGCGCCTTGAACAGGCGGTCTTACATTTTGATTCGCTCGTTCTAGGCGCGAAGCATTGTGATGCCGCACTGGCTCTTGAAAAGTTCTAGAAGTATTGTGGGGTACACTTGTAGGGATAGACATCGCTTAATCCTTAACGAGGAGATCACAGTCCTCAGGCGTCAATTACACGCGCAGAAGAAAAAGAATGCAAAGCCTAAAGGATAAAGTTCTTACTTAGAACTTTTATCGGCTTCATTTTAAAGCGCCTCAGTTGAGAGGCGCCTTGGTTTATTGGTTTTTACTTTCCAAATCTACAATTTTGGACTGCAATTTTTGCGTTTTTTGTTTTTCCCGAAACAATTTAAAGCTCACGACCAAAAAACATGTCATCAGTGACAATGCTGTAATAGGCCAAGAGCCATAATCTGGGTTAGTAAAGACTTCTCGAATCATTTGTCCTGTTTCACCTTATCGAGGTAAGCTTTTTCTTCTTGCACTTTTTCCTCGTAGCGTTCCTTGGCTACTTGTTTATCATTATAGGCCTCTTTCATGTTTTTGAAGTGATATACGGTAGTGCCACCAGCTATCACCGTTGAAATCGGTTCTTTAGCCGCCGCGGCAGCTCCCGTCGCAGCGGCAGTTATTTGCCCCTGAACAAATTCCGATTTTATCTCCTTGTTATCATTTTCAATGCGACTCTCCTCCTGCCGAATTTGAGGTTCTTGCGGTGTGGCAATCCCGTCATTGGGATCTTGATACGACACCGTTTGAACCTCTTCCTCTTGCGGGGCTGGTGGAACGGGTTCTTCCACAAAACCCTTTGGATCGTAATCGTCGTAATCATCATCTCCCCAAGAGACGTTTGTGCCGCCGCTGCCGAAGCTCACTGTAAAACTCATAATGTTTCTCCATTTTAATGTGCGACTGTTGTCACGGTTTTAGGATTTGGTGCCAAAGAAAAGTTGCCAACTCACAATGCTGATAAGTATTGCTCCGGGGATGTAAATCCCATATTGAGCTGCAATCTGTTCGCCGCAATCTTTTTGCAGACTGCTCACGAGGATTCCCCCGAAGATGTAGGCAAAGCCTCCAATGAGGATATTACTCAGTGCATTAGGCATTGGCTTTTCCTGCGATTTATCTTGGTAGGGTTTTGGGTTCCAGTTGCCATGCTCATCTTGGAGTATCTTCGGTTTTCTTAAGCGCATATTCTGACTAGTCGTTATTTATGCGCCCTTTAGGCTTTTTTGGTAAAGGGCTGAAAGTAGACGCCCACATAAAATTAAGTGGAAACTGTTAAAGTCTTCATGATGGAATCATCACTAATGCTTGG
Source organism: uncultured bacterium (assembly GCA_964241995.1). Classification (GTDB taxonomy): domain Bacteria; phylum Chlamydiota; class Chlamydiia; order Chlamydiales; family Parilichlamydiaceae; genus CAXTAX01. The sequence continues at coordinate 2,917 of CAXTAX010000074.1, forward strand.
GCGTGCTTGTGGCTGTAGATACGCAGCTATCGTCACTGCTTACAGACACTCGAGCCGACCTACTTTTAAGGGTAGAGGGAGTCAGCTTTTCATTGCAAAGGAGCTTTTTGGGCAGATTGGTCGTTTTTTGAATGTTAAACAACCTAACGTTTGCGCTGTGAGTTTAGAAAGAATTAAATAGGGAAAGATCGCGTTAGACGAGATCTTACCTAATGTTTTGCAGCACATGTTGAGGTACTTTTGAGGATAGAAAAAGTAGAAATTTTCGCGCAAGCGTTTTGGTCGCCTTGGTCGCGCACGCAAGTATTGAAAGGGCTATTCGAAGTGGTTCAAACTCCGCTTCGAAACTCTAAAAAGCCTTCCACACGCACTTCTGGAAGGTAATATGGCTTAATGATCCAATGTGCAAACGAAACAATGTAAACGCTTTTTTTGTATCGAGCTTTGGGAAAGCTCATTTGAAAGACCCTACTTGTGAAACATTGTGTACGCATTGAGATTGAGCGCTATTGGTTTGCAAAAGCGAGCATTCAGCAGTTTTTTGAATGGGTGTAGCGCAATGGGACGCGAAAGAAGTCTGGGATAGGGCGTCTTTGTTGAAGCTTAAGTCTAGCGCTTATGAGGTAGCGGCGATGAGCGGGAGTTTGCGAGGCTTGATCCCTTTTTTATCGGAGCGTTTAACACTTGGCGCGCGTGCATTGAGCACTTTCCGATAGATCTGCTCATATCTCTGAGCGGGGCGGTTCCAGGAGAAGTCAAACCCCATGACTTGGCGCATCCAAGACGCCCACTTTTCTGGATCTTCTTTCCAAGCGCGAAAGGCTCTGGATAGAGCTTGATCGAGCTCATCTGTTGTGGGTAGATCAAAGCAAAAGCCATTGCGTTGATGCAGAGGTTTATCACTTGTTTCGAAATCAAACACCGTATCGGCAAGGCCCCCTGTTCGGCGCGCTAGGGGAAGTGCGCCGTAGCGCATTCCGATCATCTGGGTCAAGCCGCAGGGCTCAAAGATTGAAGGGACGATCAAAAGATCTGCACCGGCAAACAGCCAATGAGCCAAAGACTCTTCGTAGTGGGGAATGACACGCGCTCTTTTGCCGCGATCGTGGATGGCGCGGAGCTGTTCAAAGTGCTTTTGCACTGCGGGTATTGGGGAGGAACCGAGAAGTAAAAAGGTTCCATCGAGTGCAAGGGTTCTCTCTAGGGCAAATTCGATGAGATCGAGTCCTTTTTGCGGAACGAGTCTTGTGATGCAGATGACCCAGGGACCAGAGGTCTCGATGAGCCCAAAGCGTTCTATCAAACGCTTTTGAATGGCTCGCTTTTGATCGCAGCCGCTTTGATCGTTTCTGCTGAAGGTGAGACTTTGTGCATCGAACGCGATGGGGAGGTACGCACTGCCACTCGGCGTCCAATAGGACGTATCGATCCCATTGAGTATTCCCTCAAAAACTCCCTGTTCAGCTCGCTGGTGCAAGAGATCGTCAAGTCCTCGTCCACCAAGAGGCGTCTGCACTTCACGGCAGTAATTGGGGGAAACTGTGGTGAGGTAGTGGGTATGGGGAATGGCGGCTTTGAGGAGATTGATCCCCGCCCCTTCCCAAG
>CAXTAX010000075.1:0-2105 GCA_964241995.1 uncultured bacterium
GATATCGGGTAATGACACGTCCATTTTTTCTTTGGAAATACCTTTTAACCAACGCCTATGAGCGACGCATTTGGCGATACAAGGCTACTCAAATCTTTCACCAAAACGAAAAAGACTCTGGTGGTTTTATTCTTAGTGGATGAATAAAATGACAGATATTTTGTTTATCCACCAATGTACGCTTGCGAACCAACATCAATGGATGGCGCAAGTACCAGTTTTATAGGATTCGATCGACGAGCGACAGTGGTCTTGAATGTCCCGGCTTTCCAGCGTGAGTTTAGATCAGCTGGCTTCCAGTTATTGAAGGGGGTAGGCTGATGAAACCCAGTCAAGTTTTTATCGATCCATGCAACGCATCTACGATGGTAATGGCTTAGTAAAGTCATTACATATTGATTGATATTGAAAATGAAAGTCACTGTTTGCAAGGTGTTTTGACAATACCTATTGTACACAAATAAATACTCAATTCCCATAAAACGGTAAATGCATTATTTAAAAGTTTAAAGCTTAAGTTTCCCAAGCTCTTGCGCTCCTAGTGAGTTAAACTTCTACCCTGGTACTCGAAATGAACATAAGCGATCCCAATAACAAAAGATGGGGGGGAGGTTTAGACACTATTTCCACACGCTCTAATCAAATGGAGGTCGGGAAAGGGGTAAACGCGAAAATTGCTGAGCTAATAAAAGATCTTTTAACCGGAAAAGGTAGTTTTAGCTTAACTCGGATTGTGGGCAGCATTGCAAAGATCTATACGAGTGCACTTTTATCACATGTCTCAAAAATCTACTTACAGCAAAAAACTCCTACCAGCGGGAACTTACAGAGCAACCCTCTAAAATTGATGGACAGCTCAGAGCGTGTAAACGATCTAAAAAATCTCATTTTTAACAATACAACTAAAAAAGCTGATGTTTTGGAAGGTTCCACCTCTCATCAGCAGCTGGTGCCTTCAAATGACAAAGCATCGATTGCCAAAGCAGGAATCGCAGATCAAAATAGCTCCCAAGATACGATAAAAGCTGGGGTTATTGTTAAGCCAAAGCCCACATTAGAGAATATGCTCCAAGAAGCCCATACATTGCGCTCCTACATAGAGAGCAATGATCTGCAGGATCTGACGGCGCCCAATGTTCCGCACAACCAGAACGAAGAGTTGCTGAGTGTAATGGCGGATCACGATCCAGGAATTTTTGACTTTATGCCCACCCTATTTATGGACAGCAAGCCCGCAGCGCTGGTCCTAATCCCCCGCGAAATTCGAAAGTTGAGCGATTTCAATCCAAATTTTGCGCATGATTCAGACTTTCTAAAAAAATTAGAGGTGGCTTCTCAAGGGACACATGAATCAGATAAGCTCGCGGAAACGGTCAAGCCCAAGACTGTAGCTGAGCCCACATTGGCAGATAAGTTGAAAAAGGAAGCATCCACATTGCGCTCCTACGTTGAAAGTAATGATCTACAAGATCTCACAGCGCCCGACGTTCCGAACAACGAAAACGAAACGTTGCTGAGCGCTATAGCGGACCAAGATCCAGGAATCTTTGACTTTATGCCCACTCTTTTCAAAGATAGTAAACCCGCGGCGTTAGTACTAGTGCCTCGTGACATTCGCAAACTTAGCGATTTCAATGCAGATTTCGCTAAAGATTTAGAGTTTATCAATAAGTTAGAGCTTTCCACAAAGAACAAATCTTAGGAAGGTTCTAAGTAAATTATTCACTTTGAAAGCCACTATTAATTAGGCTTTCTCGTCGCAATAAATCCTTCCAAGTGTAGCCAAAGCCCCACCCACCCATTCGGTTTTACTTGTTCAATGCTCAAAGAAAGGTCTTTTATGGGGCTATGCAATCGGTGTGGCCTCACCCATAATATTTGAGCTGGCACTTTATTTCATGTGGAAGAACTGCCAGGAACCAGCGCTGTATACCCCACTGAAAACTTATAGGCAGAGTCTAAGTCTTTATCTCGATGCATTTGTCTCTCGGTATCCGGAATGTTGCGGCTTCTGGTATCGGGTCGTGGTGCATGGGCGTGGCATTGCGCATCGTGAAGTGGTTCCAGATCCAACGGTGTAATTAGCTCTTGTACTTGGCTATGGG
>CAXTAX010000075.1:2115-4491 GCA_964241995.1 uncultured bacterium
AAATAGGGCTCGTTTGCGCAAGCACACCAAGTGCCTTTAAGGGCTCGGGGCTTTTTTGTAGCCCTTTCCAGTTCGAGTCTTGAGCGAGCAGCTCACAGGTTAAAGATGACTCCCCTTTGTCATGATTGGGTAGAGTTTGCGGTAGGGTGCTGCCAGCGGACACAACCAATGCTGGATCAACTGCCCACTCAAATGCGCGATTGAGGTAAAGAACTCTCTCAAAACAATCCTTTGCATTTGCCATCAGCACATCGTTTAATTTTGATCGCAAGTGCGCATAAATCTCTGAGCGAGAAGACGCAGCTCTGAAAAACAGCTCGTGCGCTTGCAAGAGATCAAAAAAAGTTTGGCTAAGGGTCGTCTTTTCATGAAAATCAAAAGTTCCCTCTTGGAGAGAGAAGGTGGGGATGCAATCGACCACCAACTCAAGGGCAGGTAATGCAAGGCGAGTTTGAGGGCTGGACATCCCCTCACCCCAAACAATCATGCTGAATAAAGTGCGCAACTCGTAAGACTCGATGCGCAGCATGACAATTCTGCGATGTTGATCGAGCATTTGATCCACACATTGCAGGAACTGCCGCCAAGCACTCTCGTTGCCAACTATGCAACAGGGCATTTGCAACGCGGCGAACATGCGCTGCATCCTTTGAAGATCTGCCAAAAGAGTGTCATTATGAGATTTCGACCATTGCGATGGATTCGCAACGACTTGATAATCCCATGAGCCGATGAGGTGTGCGACCTTGGACTCGCAGAGGTCAAAAACCCTCTTCAATTCAAGTTGCTGTTTGGGCGCTAGGGCATTATACCAGGGCGTGAAAAGACGATCATCCACTTGGCTAGCGCTCAGATTACGCCCCATTTGGCTCAGCCAGTTTGGAGGAAATTTTGAAGTGGCTTCACAAAGACTCGCCAATCTGCTCTCGATCTGCTTTTCACTCAAAAGTGCAGTGCACATTGCTTGCAAGAATTTGGCTCGATCTTTCCAATTTGCCGAAGCGATCTTCGGTTCCTGCAAAATCGCTTCTACGCGGTCTTTGGGAGATTTCTCGAGCAAAACAAGAAAATCTTCAAAGTGGCCTTGCCAACTCTTGCGTTCATTGACTAATGGTTCGGTGTTATTAAATCTTGGGGACTGTGACGTTGAAGCGCGGTGCACCCTCATGAGGTGGGCATAAGCCCTCTCATCTTCTTGCGAACGCGCCTCAAAGGGATAGATATCTCCAAGTATTTGAGCCCACACTTGTAATGGCGGGAACTGCAAGTCGCTGCTTTCGATCAGATCCACTAATGGAAGCAAGAGTTTGGAAAGAGCTGGGAGTGGGTGATGAGGAATGCGCAGGGCATCACGTAAGTTTAAAGGCGACTTGTCATGAGGTGTTGAGAATCTCGAACGAGCACTGCGCTCAATGACTAGCGCGCGATCTACCAACGATTGAGTGAGTTTGAGTTCCTTAGGAGAGAATTTGCGACATGCACTCAAATGTCGAATGCAGCAGCCCAGCTCCGCGAAGCTGCCCGCATTAAAGCGCAAGAGTGACGTCAAAGCGCCAAGCGAGGACAGAATCCTCTCTGAATCGAGGTTTGAACGGGGCCATTGTTCAAGGCGTTCTGCAACATTTTGATATAGGGAACCTTGGAAAGTCCTGTTGATTGGAAAAGTCATCGAGTGTCAAACCCACAAGCAGCAAATCGCGATCCCATCTTTTAATCCCTCGTTATGAAGAGAGCAACACCGCTTTTCATCGCGCAAAAGCTCACATCGCCAAGGATAGCTCTTGTGAATCCTCAAAGTCGCTGAAGAATTTGCAAACGACCAACACTGAAATGGACGGACCCAAGCACTTTAGGATGCATTAAAAAGTTGCAGAACGCGGCGTTCAATGGCGTAGTGGTTGCGAGAGTATCCACGGGTCTTATCTAAGAGATATGGCACTTGCAGGGAGCACCCCACCTCATGCAAACGCCATCAAAAATTTCATAGAGCTTTGCGACAACCTCGGCTAGCGAGTTAGCGCTTTCAACGCTCTAAATACCCTATGGCAAGTGGCGTGCATCATCTCAACTTATCAGATCTCACTGAGGAAGGGATGGCCATCTAAAAATGCAGATCCCCGTTGGCCAATTTGGGCTTGTGCGACTTTGGCATAGCGAGCGATGCCGTCATAATGCTGCAGAAACTTGCAAATTTCCAAGTCCTCGCATCTTTACAAAATAGCCAAGACATAATTACGAGTTATTTAGGGTCCCTTGGTTTACTTTAGAAATTGTACATGCACAGCCTGAGCGATATCCAAAAGCACCTTGGCTCAATTAGAAAGTTTTTTGGCGATCTCATCGATCGTCATGCCTTTTAATGTGCACTCGATCACT
>CAXTAX010000076.1:0-4477 GCA_964241995.1 uncultured bacterium
AATCGCGCAGGCAAGAGCGTATTGTGTGCAGAAATGCTAACTATAGTCACTGAAGGTTCCAAGCTCAAGCGATTAGCCAATTTGATTCAAATCTATTTTCAATTCACTGGGAAATACTACAGTGATGGAAAAATTTATTCACGTCTATTCAGGTTGGAAAAATTTATTGCGTCATTTAGCGCACAGTCTTGATGAAGAGCACAGACCTACCGTAGCGATCCGCAGGCTCGAAAAAGTGGCAACTTGACTCGAAAGATCAAATTTCTACGCGACAAAAATTTGTTGAAGACGTAATCAACATATCGGGAATAAAATTACAACGATTTTTGCTGAGAGGTCACGCAAAATTTGATGTCTATTGACTCAAATTTTCTCGGAAAATCAACTCACGTCTCTCATAGACAAATTCACCACTCTCAAGGTCAATATGCCAAGTATTTACCCCTTGGAAAGGGTCTACTGGCTTTGTCGAGTAGGGCATGTTTCTCTGCCGCAGCATTAGTCAGCGGAATTGCTGTTGGAATAATTGGCGGCATTTTAATTGCCCCAATTCTCTCATCGATACAATCATCTAACGAGAAACTTTCTCCAATATACAAGAAGTGCGCAATGTGCGCGTGGCAATGCACATACTTTATTTCCATTTTCGCTACTTTGACTAGCATCCCCATAGCACTATATACATCTACCCGCCCAGACTCTTTGCAATTGCGCAAGATTTCTTTAGCTACGACTATGGGATGTAGTGCTTACACGACAGCTATCTTTGTTTCTAACTTCGCTGCTTTTTTCCTTTAAAAAAATATGCGCCAATATTTTTAAATATGACTTAAAATCAATCGCGATCTGAAAGCGCATGAAATGCTCTGTATCGTCGACATTAAATTACATGATATACGCGCGATGATGCATGCCTCTTTGGCCTACAGAGCGAAGTCATTTACTCTTATTTTGAACAAATTTGATTCTTCCAAGTATATTAATGAATGGAAGGGCAAAATTGGCAATATGTTAGCCCAAATACCCGCTCGATATTTTTTCTGAAAGCATGTCCCCTTTCGGCACTTCCAACCCCAATCTCATTGTCCACATCACTCCAACGCATTGCAAAATGGTGCAAAAGACTAGCTGTCAACTGCGCACCAAATGACTACGCCTTCCTGCATGCCGCGCCACATGATCTCTAGACGAAATGAAAGGCAAGACGTACAGTCAAAAAAATCGCAACCTCGGCGGTCAACCCATGCGTTTTATCACCCTCACTGGATCAGTCAACGCCAAGTACGCCCTGATGATGGCGGGGATTAGTACGAGCTTCATCACCACTCCCCGCCACATCTGTTCGGTGTTGTACAAGCTCTTCAAAAGACCTGTACCCAAGTGTACGCGCGAGCTTTGCAAAGAGCACATTATTGTACTCACGCCTAGAGCCCAGCAAATTCTCGAGGATTTAAAACAGAGGCTACAGCTCGACCGCGAGGTGCTCATCGGAGAATTGAGCGCGCAAGAGGCACAAACGAGAAGTGGGCATTTGCATGATCGCTCGGTTTCATTGGAAGATCCCGCAGTCATCTCCATGGACCAAGCGGCCCTGCTCAAAACGTTTGATCGCTCTAACCGCGATCATTTGACCTATCGTTTGCGTTTGCTACTCAGCTTGGCGCAAATCAAGGAGCAGTACAATCCAAAAAGGGCTGATTTGCTCTTTTGCGCCGTGGTAACAGGAACCATTGGGATCTCGACTTTGGCTCATCGGACAACATCTATATTGATGGGATGGACACTTGGTCAGTGGACGGGAAATTTCTGCGCGGAAGCTTTACAAAATAAGGGGTTACAAGCTGTATACAGCGCTGCCGCGCGAGCCATGAATGAAACGGAGCTAAGACAAATACTGAGCAGTTACCCAACCAAATCCCCTATCCTTCAAGAAACTCGACCTTGGTGGCAATGGATGACTCTTCCCTACGATCGTCCCCTCACCAAGAGGGGCATTCCCAAAGCGATTATCGAAAGGCAATTGAGTGTTTGCAGTGGATTTTCGAAAGATACTACGCGAGCAAAGCCCAAAAATTTAGAAGATCAAGCTGCTGCAATCCCCAAGATACCCATCGATAGCGAATGGAACTTGATCGATTCTACATTGTCACACGAGGCAACTAATTCAGCGCCTTAATGATGCAAAGAAATGCGCGTTGAACGGCAATTTTTTAGCCGCTGCTGCGAAACAGTTTTTAACGCTTGAGCATTTGTTACGCGAGGTCTTCAAGTCGGAAAAAACCTAAAATTTTCCATGAGCTCTGTAGTTTACCGTCGCAAAACTCGCCCTCTACCCAATCGCCGTTAGGTAGTGTGGATATTCTTGGCCATGTAGTTTACCGTCGCGAAACTCACCCTCTAAGCACTCGCCGTTAGGTAGTGTGATTTTGCCTTGGCCATGTAGTTTACCGTCGCAAAACTCGCCCTCTGCGCACTTGCCGTTAGATAGTGTGATTTTGCCTTGGCCATGTGGTTTACCATGTCGAAACTCACCCTCTAAGCACTCGCCGTTAGGACGTTTTACTTTGCCTTGGCCATGTAGTTTACCGTCGCGAAACTCGCCCTCTAAGCACTCGCCATCGGGTAAAGTTGTGATGGCACAGCCGCACATTTGTCCATCTTTGAATTGACCTTTATACTTAGATATTCCTAATGTTTCTAATACTCCAAATCCATTTCTTTGACCTTTCTTAAATCCACCTGTATAGGTTGTTCCATTAGGTAATGTTTCTTCGTAAAGGATAGAAGCTTCCAAACTGTTTATATCATAATCAGATGCCCCTGAGTCAAATACATTTAAAGGACCATTAGAATCTAGTTTGTCAAACATTCTCAATGTTTTTCTGATCTTTTCCCATCGCGGCTTAACGCAACTTCGGTCTTTAAGCTCGAGGATTGATGGTAATGCCTCATTAGTAAATCGCATAGTACTGTTGAACTTCTCATGCCAATACTCTCCACGTGCTTGCATGACATTCTTCCGCATACAAGTTGAAACCCGTAGAGCTTGATCGAGAGTATCTTCACTATCGCAGTGCTTCAGAATCTTAACCCATAAGGCATTTGGCAAATCTTTATGGTCGCTTCGCAAGCGAATTGCGTTTATATTCATACTCATATTCCTTGTTATTGAATTATTTTATAGTAGCAAACGCCTGCAGTCAACTCAAATTTAAAAATTGGATGAATCTACTCGAGCAAAATATCTACATCTCTTGCTGGCCTCTTGCAGCCAACTGAAATTTTAGAAAACTTCAGAGAGAGGGTTGAGGCAATACGCATATGGAGGCTGCCTCGCGGCCCCCCTCTCCAACTTTATGGTAAGACGTATACATTAACTACATGCTCGATCAACGCTACCTTTTTCAAGACCTTCCCGTTTTGATTTCGTCTGATCCATTTTGGAATTTAAATTCGCTGAAATTTGATCAATTGGCACCTTTTCAAGCATATAACGAACGATTCTACTCAATTGGGTATTGTAGTTTGGAACTGCGCCAGTGATGTCATCCAATGTGACTTGGCACTCCACATCTGGAATGACTTGAAATTTTTCCTCATGGCGGTCGGCGTATCTTTGTATATGCAATGAGGGGAGCCTTAGGGAAGCAATGGCGCACGGGCCACGAAGGGGTTGCTTATCATAACTCACTGTAATGCAGCCACCCGAGCTTTCCACAGTCGAAGTACCGAGAATAAGTGCCCTTTTTGAGTCTTGTAAAATGCCCGCCATGTACTGCGCAGCTGAAAAGCTGCCCTCATTGATTAAAACGATAAGAGGTTTTGTAAAGTGACCGTTTTCACTTGGATAAATGCCCGCATTTAGAGGTCGCAACGAAGTGAATTTTGCACCTTGGCTCCAGTCGCTGAGATAACCAATAGCATACGTCAAATCCTCGATAAGGCATCGCCTAATTCTAGCGCGCTTCCTCTCTGGAAGATCCTGATCATTGAATGCGCAAAGAAATTTGCTCCCCTTAGTGACTTCATCGGTATAATACTGCGCAATATTTTTGGTGAGCACTTGTGAAACAGTGGGCAGTTGTAATGGCTCAAAGATGAGGGCGCTGATGATACGTCCTAAAGCATACACATCACCTCCATTGTTATTGCGAAGATCAATGATGGCTAAATCTACCGATGTCTCAAATTCTGCCAACGCTTTTTCGATCTCTTTGGCAGCAATTTGATTAAATAATCGAAAATTTATGTATCCAATATTATATGACTGATCAAATTTAAATTTTATCGCTGAGCTGCTGTACCCAGATTTACAGTAGGTTTTCTGGCCAAGATCCAAAATGGGCATGGGATTGGGTGTTGCATTCCATTTCCAATCGTTGCAACGCGGATTCCCCTCTATCCAATTTAGGCTCAGTGATTTTGAAACTTGCTCTACGCGCGAAGTGAATTGTATTTCTACGGAGCTTGTTGGCAC
>CAXTAX010000077.1:0-4437 GCA_964241995.1 uncultured bacterium
GTTCTTGGTAGCCTTCGAGATGGAGAAATTGCCTCGCAATACAAACCCTTTGATCATTCAGAGTCCATGTGAGAGCACCTCTATACAGCTGCCCTTGTTGTTCAAATGTGGCGGCCAAAACATAGCAATAAAAGGCAATACCACTGGTTAATTTCCATTTGAGGCACTCCTCGCCACGTTGATAGTACTTATCTGCGATGGGAAAAAGCCCAAAAGATTTAAAAGCATTTTTATCTGTGGCTTTTTGAAGCCAATCATCGGAAAGGGTTGGTTGTGTGGATTGGTTCTCAAATTCCACCCAATTCACCGCATGAATGTAGTACGGAAACTGTACTTGAGAATATTCCAGGTTCAATTTTACATTGGGTGGAGCTGAAGGGCCCCAATTTAGCGAAGAAAATTGCACGTACCCTTCCGGCAGTTGTGAACTTGGTGGAGGCTCCATTAAGGATGTAGTCTCAACCTTTTGGCTTGGAAAGAGCGGGGTAAGAATGCGATGAAGAAAATTGCGATGTCTTTCGTAGGCGTTAAACTCATCCTTTACTTCATTTAAAACTTTGGAGTCGATGTTTAATCTCATAGAGCGCAACTTTTGAGCCGTTGCTATTTCGAGCGCGCGACAAATTTCTTTGGACGCAAGAAGATAATTTTTCAGGCGATTGAGGAAATGAAAATTGCTTTTGCGTTTATTGACAATTGAAGCATTACTCACTTTATCAACATTGCTGTAGAGCAGAGAGTAAAAATTTGGGGGTATGATAGAATTGAGAAATATTTTAGTTTCAGGTCCACTTCCGAATTGTAATTGGACCAACTCTTTTAGATTGCCAGGATCGTTGAAGTAATATTCTGATGTAGTATCTATAGCGTTATATATTGCACTTCGTCTTAAGCTTTTATCATTTTTCTCAATCATCTCTGCGTTGCCCCGATGCACTTTATTTGCAAAATAGTTACAGTACTCAAGGAACGCACTTTTTGCGACAACTTCTTGCGCATCGAATTTACGTATAAGGCCTACAATTTCTGGAAAATGAAAGTTGCGGGACTTTTCAATGATTTTTTTTATCGTAGTGTTCATTGTAAAGCGACTTTCTGAAAATTTTATCGCTTTAGGTATGTACTGTGGGTTTCTCGTTATGCTGGATAAGCTTTCAACTGTTGTTTCATTATTATCAGTGATGATACTTTTGCGAAAATTCTCAATATTGCAATCCAAAATTTTTTCAACAAATCTCTTTCTGCAAAGGAATTCTTGCAGCCATTTGAGTTGAATGTACTGACGATCTTGATCTTTAATGCTTTTAATTTCATTCAAAGCGATTTTGGAAATCTCGTGCGATCCCCTTTGGATACAATTTCTTAAATTTGTTACCTCTTGGCCCCATTTGTAATATATACCAAATTTGCGGGGAATTCCTTCATAAAACGGAGCGTTTTTAATGGTCATGACGCTAAAAAGCTTGGTGAATACTTTTAACTCAGATCGATCTATTCTCGAGTTTATTCTATTGATGTAGAGATCTTCCATCAGATTTTTCCAATGCTTCCAGTTTGGGCAGTCAAGACCCACATGAATAAAAAAGTTTCTAAGCTCTTTTAGCAGTTGCTGAAGTGGGGGGAGGAGTTCCAGATCTAGTAAGGAATCTCTGAGATTTAATTTTAGATGCTGAGTAGCTGTTTCCTGGGTAAATCCAACTTGTATTTTCTTTGATAATTGATGCAACTTCTGAGCTAGCCTATTAATCTCCAAAGTTTGAAAAGTCGGCGTTTGGTCATGGTTTAACAATCTAACGCATTTATCGATTTCATGTTCGCTTCCCGGGTAGATTTTCGTGACTTCTATCAAGTGAGTGATTGCTTCTAATGCCTTTTTACAGTGGGGAGTATTGCGACCTTGTTTTTTTTCGAGATGCTGTATTAAATTGCAACATAGGGATCCAGAAATAGTTGAATTAATAGGAAGTGTCATTTTTCCTCATGCTTTAATCTTGAAAAGAGTCAACGTTAAACCAAAATTTTGATTATAAAACTGAATGAAGCACCAACATATAGGGATGTAAATGCGATCTAAAATACATGCAATAAAATGCTCGAAAAAACGGAACGCGCGTTAATCTTATCTGTATAGGGGCTCAAGAAAATTCCCATGTTGGCTGCACTGGGATTTTTCCGATCTGAGAACTTGCCCCATGGAGCGTTCGCGTGCAAGCCCAAATCAAGAGTGAAATCTAGCCATTTTTTCGCATTGGCGCTACCGTCTAGCAAATTCTCCCCTCAAGCCTGAAGGGACGAACCAAAACATAACGAGATATGTCTTTAGACGAAGTGTGCTGCGATCGAATACCCGAATCGCCTGGCGTTTACCTCATGAAGAATCGCTTGAACAAAACGATTTACGTAGGAAAGGCAAAAAATCTCCAGCAAAGAGTGCGGCAATACCTCATACCTGGACGCGACACGCGCTTGATGATTCCCTACTTGTTTGCCGAAGCGCAAGCCGTCGAAACCATCGTCGTCAATTCTGAAGTGGAAGCGCTATTGCTCGAAAACACGTTGATTAAGAGCCATCAGCCGAAATTTAACGTGTTGCTCAAAGACGATAAGGGGTTTTCCGGAATTCACTTCGATACTGTGCACCCTTGGCCCGCCCTCTACTTTATGCGCGTCAAAAAACACTCACCTCGTGGAGGGCTCTTTTTCGGTCCCTATATCAATTCCCTCAATGCCAGGCAGTCGCTCGAGCTCGCCCAGCGTATTTTTCCCCTTCGTCAATGCTCAGACGAGGAGCTCGTCAGGCGCAAGAAGCCCTGTCTGCTCTACCACATGAAGCGGTGTCTTGCCCCCTGCGTCGATCTCTGCACGAAAGAGGAATACGACGAGCAGGTTACAAGCGCCATTCGATTCCTCAAAGGCGATCGCCGCATGGCCATTGCGTTGCTCGAGCGAAACATCGCGCGCTCGTGTGAAATGCTCGATTTTGAGCGAGCCAGCCAACTACACGGCATGCTCAAAAACCTCGAGCAGCTCCATACTGGACAAGGCGTAGACAATCCCAAAGGGGGAGATTGCGATGTATTTGGCATGCATCGAGACGGAGATACCACAGTCGTCACGCGTGCGCAGTATCGCGGGGGAAAGCTCATGGGTATGGAGCACCGATTTCTCGAGCAAATCGCCAGCAGCTCCGCCGAAATCTACGAGACACTTTTGCCTCAGCTCTATACAAAGCTCGCCGCTCTGTCTGAGCGCGCAGAGCTGCCCAAGACCATCATCATCGAAGAAGCGCAGCTCGACGCTCCAAATTTGTCTCAAGCACTCGGGCAGATCATGGACCGGAAAATGCGCGTCATTCCACCCAAATCCTCTGACCAACGTCTGTGGGTCGCACTGGCCAAGCAAAATGCGGCTGCTCAATTTCAGCAAAATCATGCTCAGCGGCGCGCGCGTCAAGCCATACTCTCACAAATGCAACAAGTGCTGCATCTGGAGAATTTTCCCAGCCACATCGAGTGCATTGACCAATCGCATTTGGGGGCAACAGGAGGAGTGTCGGCAATTGTCGGTTTTCGCGACGGAGAAATCAGTAAGCGGGATTACCGCCGCTACAAAGTCGATGATTGGGCGGGTGATGATTGTAGGGCCCTGCAAAGCGCTTTGACAAAACGTCTCAATCGCGCCGAGCGGGAAGGCGCTTGGCCCAATCTCCTGCTTATCGACGGAGGCCGAGCTCAGCTCAATGCGGCGCTGACCGTTTTGCGGGGCTCAAACTTAATTGGTCTTCAAGCGATCGCGCTATGTAAAGAGAAAGGACGGCACGATCGCGGCTTGACAGCAGAAGTCATTCATATGGCAAATGGCCAAACCTTGAAACTCGATACGCGCTCTGCGCTCTTGCTCTTTTTGCAGCGCATTCGCGACGAGGCACACCGGTTTGCCATCGAGTATCAAAAAAAGCGCCGCAGTGCAGCGCTCACCCGCAGTATACTCGACGATATTCCGGGCATTGGACCGACCACAAAGAAAAAGTTGCTACGCCACTTCGGCAGCTTAACGCGGCTGAAGACCTCATCGGCAGAAGAGCTCAATCAAGTGCCGGGCCTTTCGCAGATCCTCAAAGGGCGCTTGCGAGAAGTCTTAAATCTTACTCGCGAGTAGCCCGATCACAGTTTCTCTTGCGTCCCAATTCTTGAAGCACTGCCTAGAGGTTTACTTAGCCTCATGCATAACACAATACTTGGGTAGAACGCGCCCCGCTCTACAATTCACCAGTTACCCGATTTTTCGTGATGCACTGCGCAACAATGCGAAAATTTTCGCGAGCTCCAACGCAAAGTTGCGTTAGAGTATTTGCCACTTCAGTTGCCGTAATTGAAATATGTCGTTAGAATTTAATTAAAATTTTGCCTTTGCGGTTAAGTTCTGGCAGTCAGAGCT
>CAXTAX010000078.1:0-4430 GCA_964241995.1 uncultured bacterium
GTTCACATCCATATCGACGCGTTTCCTCTCGGCAATTTGCCGCACCTGTGACAAAGTCAATCGCCCTACTTTTTCTCGGTTGGGAGCTTTGGATCCGGTCTGAATGTTCAATTCTTTTTTGATGAGGTCAGCTGTCGGAGGTTGTTTAGTGATAAAATCGATGCTTTTATCGGCATAGACAGTGATGACCACGGGGAGAACATCTCCAGATTGACCTTGCGTTTTGGCATTGAAATCCCTACAAAATGCCATGATGTTCGCGCCTGCCGCACCAAGTGCTGGACCAATGGGAGGGGCAGGCGTCGCTTTGCCAGCGGGAATTTGCAGTTTGATGATTTTGGAAACTTTTTTTGCCATGCTAATCCATGAGGGGAAACTTTCGAATTCATATACGAGCAGAAAACGAGAGTAAGTTACCAGATATTTTCTTTGGTGTCCAGACTGATTGCTTGAAACTCCATTGGGAAAGGCGTTTAGGACTCCGTTGCCTCTTCGACTTGTCCAAATTCGAGATTGTCGACTCTGGCTTCTCGGTCAAAAATCGGAACCTGAACGCTGAGCTTTTGTTTATCGCTGTAAATATCTGTGACCACACCGACAAAACTTTTGAAAACCCCATCGTTGATTCGCACTTGATCACCCACGCTAAATTGCTGGCGCAAGTGCACTTTTTGCTGCTTGTCTTCTAAATCGGACAGAAGATTGACCACTTCAGCATCGCTTAGGGGCTCTGCTTTATCACCGCCTAAAAAGTCGAGCACTCCGTTCATCGACTTTACATAGGTCCACGTTTCATCGTTGAGGTCGAGTTTAATCAATAAGTATCCGGGCCAAAGTCGCTTTTCGACGATTTTTTGCTGGCCGCGTTTGACTTCAGAGACTCTCTCAATCGGAAAAACGATCTCTTCGATAAAATCCGCAACCCCTCTGGCGGCGCGGTTGTCTTCTAGAGTTTTTTTGACCTTCTTTTCCTGCCCCGATAAGACTTGGAGCACATACCACTTCATTTACATCAACCTCTTAGGCCTTAACATCTCGCGCATTAGACGAATATTCGCAGTGCGAGCGATCGCAGTGTTTGCAGTGCGAACTGAATTGTCAAATCGGCAACATAAGTCAATAAGCCAAAGACTAATATGGAGGCCAGTATCATTCGAACGGTAGCTTTTAATTGAGCTGCATCGCCCCAGTTGATGCGAGTAAACTCCTTTTTTAGTTCTCTCGCAGAGTTCGATAGGGAAATGGTGAGTCTAGCTCTTGATTTTGCTGTATCTGTGGGCATCTGAGTTGAGTCCATCGTGTCAAGTTTGCGCAATTCCAATTTGTGTATGGAATACGGGCAAGGGCCGCGTCGGAACGGGAGCGGAGGGACTTGAACCCCCGACCGGCGGCTTTGGAGACCGCTGCTCTACCAACTGAGCTACACTCCCCATTGTTCCCGAGGAAAGCGCTAAGCGCGCTCCTCGAGATTACTGGGACTAGTCCAATATTTTGGCAACGGTCCCGGCTCCCACCGTTTTTCCACCTTCGCGAATTGCAAAGCGCATTCCCTCTTCCATCGCGATGGGACAGATCAGCTTGATCTCCATCTCGACATTGTCGCCGGGCATGACCATCTCTCTTTCTTTCAGCATCTCCACAGAGCCGGTGACGTCCGTTGTGCGAAAGAAAAATTGAGGACGGTACCCTTTGAAAAAGGGCTTGTGACGACCCCCTTCTTCTTTGTTTAAAATGTACACAGCAGCTGAGAACTTCGAGTGTGGGGTGCATTTTCCGGGCGCTGCAAGCACCATACCGCGAGTCACGCTGTTTTTGTCGACGCCTCGCAAAAGAACGCCCACGTTTTCACCAGCTCTTGCTTCAGTCAGCGTCTTGTTGAACATCTCAAGACCGGTCGCGACAGTATCGCGCGTGTCGTGAATGCCGACGATTTGCAGTTTGTCGTTGGCCTTGACCATGCCTCGCTCAACGCGCCCAGTCACCACCGTGCCGCGTCCAGAAATCGAGAAGACATCTTCGATCGGCATCAAAAAGGGCTTATCGATGTCGCGCTTAGGTGTTGGAATGTGCTCGTCAACTGCCTTCATCAGGTCGTTGATCTTCTCGATGTATTTGGGGTCCCCCTCAAGAGCCTTCAGACCTGAACCAGTGATGATAGGGGCATCCTTGTATCCCCTCAGTTCGAGGAGTTCTGCCAACTCAAGCTCGACGAGCTCAATCAATTCTTGATCGGCTTCGCTCATCATGTCGACTTTGTTGAGAAATACCACAATTGCGGGAACTCCCACCTGACGTGCAAGCAAGATATGCTCTTTAGTCTGTGGCATTGCACCATCGGTTGCGGCTACGACGAGGATCGCTCCGTCCATCTGCGCAGCACCCGTGATCATGTTTTTGACATAATCGGCGTGACCAGGGCAATCGACGTGGGCGTAGTGACGATTGAGCGTCTCGTACTCCACATGGGTAGAGTTGATGGTGATTCCACGAGCCCGCTCTTCGGGCGTGTTGTCGATCGAACTGTAATCGCGCAACTTGGCTAAACCCTGCTTGGCGAGCGTCTGCGTGATTGCCGCAGTCAAAGTCGTTTTACCATGGTCAACGTGACCGATGGTTCCGATATTGACGTGGGGCTTATTCCTCTGAAATACCTCTTTTGCCATGTGGGCTTCCTCCGTAAAGGCAACTAAGTCGTTTAAAATTTCGCGTTGATTTCTCGAGTGCTGCCCAAGATAGGAATTGAACCTATGACCACTTGCTTACCATGCAAGTACTCTACCCCTGAGCTACTTGGGCAAATACGAAATGTCCGCATCAGCGCTTTTTTTCTCTGCTAGGCCCAAACATGAGCGAAGCAGATGCGTGCGAACGTGAATATGTTACAGAGTACCCTTTTGAAAAGCAATGCCAAATGAGAGAGGGTGCCTCGGCGACCTTCCATGGTGCCTAGCGTTCCCGATACACAATGCGCGCCTTAGATAGGTCATAGGGGGACAACTCTACTGTCACGTCATCCCCGGGATAGACGCGAATGTTGCGAACGCGCATTTTCCCACATAAGTGAGCAATGAGGCCGCGACCGTTTTTGAGCTCGATTTTAAAATGCATGTTTGGCAGGGATTCGAGGACTTTTCCCTGCATTTTGATCGTATCTTCCTTAGCCATTCTCAGCTTTTAAGGGTGCTGGCGATCTGTCTTTTCAAAGGTAGCTCTTGGTTGAATGAGATTTGTTTGGATGCTAATGGGGCGAATTGCGCGTTGAAAAGCATAACTTCAGTAAAATTTATCACAATGAGGAATTTTTGCCCCTTACGCCTCTAAGTGTCGCGCAGTTGCTGCGCATTTTGCCATTGGCAGAGCCCCCTGTAGGACCTCATTGAGCACGAAGTACACGCGGGCTTTTTGCCTCAGAAAATGCGCCTGCTGACGCTTGAGTCTCAAATTTTTTCCACATTGTAAACGCGCCATGGATTGAGCTGCTCTGCCTCTTTTTAAGGAACGAGCAGCATCTTCCCTAAATCAAATCGATATGTCCCAATCTTGCCAAACTAAACAGAAGGAGCTTGTGAGCCGATTTCAATCGTGTTCCGATGATCGAGAGCGCTATAAGCTGATCATCGCATTGGGGCGCAGTATCACTCCGATTTCTCCCCCTGAAGTGAAGGTGGAAAATCTCGTTCGGGGATGTCAAAGCCAGACGTTTCTCCATGCGCGTACTGAGGGGGATGTCATCCATTTCGAGGCGCAATCAGATGCGCTGATCTCAAGTGGCTTAACGGCCATGCTCCTAATGGTCTACAGTGGGGAATCGGCTGAGACAATCCTTACGTGTCCTCCCGATTTCGTGCAGGAGCTGCAATTGACGCGCTATTTGACCCCCAACCGCAGCAATGGATTATTTGCCGTGCATCTGCGCATGAAACAGGATGCACTGCAAGCAATTGCGCAAAAACGGGAATAAGAACTTACAACTTGTGAAATTGCCGCAGGAAATGGGTCTCATTTTGAACGAGCTGGCGAATATCGCGAATGCCAAAAGCGAGCATCACAAGGCGTTCTACTCCCATGCCCCAGGCGAAACCTGCAAATTTCTCACTGTCGATCCCCCCACTAGCTAAGACGTGCGGATGCACCATACCCGCCCCACAAACTTCAATCCACCCCGATTGCTTACATGCCGAGCAACCCGTTCCCGGACAAAGAGGGCAACGCACATCGACTTCAATTCCGGGCTGCACAAAGGGAAAGTAGCTCAAACGCGTTCTCAGCTCGACTTTTCTGTCTAGAAATCGCGCGAAAAAAAGCTCCAAGTGATCGATGAGATCCCCATAAGTCACATCTTGAGCGACGACGAGCACGTCGATCTGGTGGAAGGTCACTAAGGATCGAGCAGATACCTCTTCGTTGCGAAACACTTTTCCAGCGACAGC
>CAXTAX010000079.1:0-2133 GCA_964241995.1 uncultured bacterium
CTTTCAACTGAGGCGTGCGCATTTTGCCGTTTTTTGTTGAGTCGAACCTTTTCGCAAAATGTCATGCGAAATTTTAAGCTGAGATGAGGAATGATACCCATATATTAAAAAAAACAGTGAAATTCAATTTGAATAAGTACGGCCACTTTTCTTCAGAAAATGGTTTTAGTGCTCGAATTGAATGATAGATTTTAGTCCTATGAAGACATGATTTGCATATGCTTTTGTATTGTCTTAGTGACAATTAATACCAAACATGAGATACTAATTTTAACAGCAGTTGATATCTGCTCTGCAAATGTAAAATGATAAGTGGAGACTATTATATGGAAGCGCCAGTACAAAATTCGCGAGAAAATTTAGGAACCCAATTCAATGAAAATGAAATAAATGAAGTTGAGGAAATTCAAGTAGATGAGAAATCACTAAGTGATGATGATAGCAAAACATTTAAAAACAATATGGAAAACATTGTAAATAAATTAAAAAATGACAGCGATGATCTAATGAGAGATGCTAAAAATATCAGGTCAAAAGAAAAAAGCAAATTGAAGATATGTAATGTTGTTTTGCGAGTTGGAGCTTTAACATTTACCGTTTTCACCATGGCATTCCTTGCAGCAGCTATTCTCTTCCCCCCATCGGGATTTGCAATTGCAAGTGTTGGAATTTTCATTTGTATCATCAGCGCTCTTGCAGCAGCTGTTTTGTTTAACAGACTAGCTGCGCAAACCGAAAAAATTATCAATATGAAATAAATGTAGTTCTCTTCTTTCCGTGCTCTATAAGCAATATATGATTTCAATATAGTTTTGCAAAATAAATTAATTGCGTGTTTTATGCCTTTTGCTGATTATTCATACCACACCCTTGACATTGATTTTTAATATGAAATGAAAAGGGTTTATGATGATTGGTGGAGCAACTGCATTAGAAGACTTCGGCGATATGTCGCAAATGCACTCTGACATTGATCGACTTGATGCTTGAGATGTTCCTTTTCGCACTCTGACAGCTTACCGATCGGCACTCCACACTCTCGGTTGATTCTAGCCCATCTTTTCGTTGCTAGGGCGAGGCTCCCTCGACCTGCGAGCATTTTGCTCTCTTCATTGAGTAATTCGATTTTTTCATTGAGCCGTTCGATTTTTCGTGCAAGCTCATTGGAAAACGCGTGGTACACTTTTTGAAATCGCATGTTTGTAACGAAAGGGAACTGCGCTTTCGCATTTGGCCATGGGTATTTGCTCACTGCATCGGGAGTTTTCGCAGGTGTCTGGCGTTGCTTCCAAATCATGAAGAGACCTAAGGGCAAAAAAGCCGCCGAACTGACCGATAGGGCAAGCCCCGGTTTTTGCAGCGCCCCCTTTTGCACTACAGCTTTTGCCCACATTAGCCCTCTATGCAAGAGCCCTCGCCCGATCGGGATGATGCGCTTCGTTGCTATGCGAACCAATCGGTTCATCGACATGCGATTTTTGATCGCCGCAAGGGTGATACTGAGCATGGCGAGCGACCAAATCCCCACCCCGGCAACCCTTGTTAGGAGACTTTTAGCTGGCCTCGACGCTTGATTTTCGCCGATCTGCGATCGCATTTCGGCCATATCTATGAGCGCGCAAAAGGGGCGCACAGACACATGAGAAGCGAGCGTTCGCTTGCTGAACGTTTTGGACACCCCTTTGTACATCTTCTCAGCCTCTTCTTGCGCCAAAAGGATGGAGCTGCAAAACATTTTTTGATCTATGGATTTCAATGGCAATGACATGGCAAATACGCCCTTTAATTGAAGTTATTTTGATGATCGTTGTCCCTATTCACTCAAAGGAAACACTCTGCGGTTTTTACTTGATGCAGCGCTTACTCGTAGATGGCTTTATGAAATGCTTGGCTTTTGACTTGATCGCGAAGGGCGGAATTTTCATTTTGTAAATTGCGTGTAGTTTCATCTAAAGCAAAGCATCGCTTGCGCAATGTATTGATGGTCAACGCCGATTCCAGAGACTCGACATGTGCGAGGCGTTTGGTCTTTGCGCGGTGCGCTCGTTCTGGTTCCTGTAGGGCGCGCACCTCGTTTTCAAAAATTTCTTGGCACAGGTAGAGCTCGTCATCGCTTTGGCTTTTTGCCTCTTC
>CAXTAX010000079.1:2143-2434 GCA_964241995.1 uncultured bacterium
CAGTGATGGACGAGCAGAACCAGAGCTATGCAAGAAGAGCTGGCGCTGCGCAAACTTTTCGCGCGCAGTACTCCAAGCTTTTTCGAGCAAGGCATCACTTGGGCGCTCCAATTCACCTTCGAGGGAACAGCTGGAGCTAGTGTCCAAGGACGCGCAAGAGTGTGGGTAGTGGGGATCTTGCGCGGGGGATGCAAACGGAGAATTGGGAATAGATGACGTCATAGAACTGCAACGGGGGACTTTAGTGAATGTAAGCAATTGGAGTGTCAATCGCATATTGATTGGCACAGT
>CAXTAX010000079.1:2444-4397 GCA_964241995.1 uncultured bacterium
ATTCAATAGTCGTTGAATTGACAACTACAAAATCGCTAAGAGAAGCTTTTCGCGCACAATTTGGCGCGTCGTGGAGTTCCTTTGCCTAAAGAATTATTTGGGTGAGGCGTGATCTTTGGCGCGGGTTTTTAGTGGGCGCCCAAGCGCAGGGCTTTGGCGATGAGCTGTGAGGCGTCGCTGTAAGTCTCTATAGCCAGAGCCGCATCGATAAGTTTTTTGGCTTGTCCCGCGGGATATCCCAAGTGCACTAAGGCATTGAGAGCTTGCTGTTGCAAAGGCGGGGTTTGGGGCAAGTCCATCATCTGCTGCATCGAGTAGGTGCCGCATTTTCCCTTGAGGTCGATGACGATGCGTTGCGCCGTCTTCTTGCCGACTCCCGCAACCTGTGACAAGCTGGTAAAATCCTCCCCTTCAACCGCGCGCACCAGCCCCTCTTCACCGAGTTTATCGATGAGGGCGAGCGCGGTTTTGGGGCCAACGCTCGCCACCTCGTTGAGCTGCTGGAAGAGAGCGACTTGGGCCCTTGTGGCAAACCCGAAAAGCATAGGCCCGGTGTCGCGCCAAATGAGACACGTGGCGAGCCGAATGTGCGCGGGGGGAAGTGGAAGCTGGGCGATTTGCGAGCGAGGCACAAGTACGGAGATGTGGATGCAAGAGAGCTCGCTCCCCATCTGCACGGTGATGCGGTCGCCCGCAATATCCCCAAGGGGTCCAGCGATAAAATCGATCATAGTGGCGAAGAGACGGGATGATGGGGCGCTGGCAAAGTCGCAGCGATGCGGGGATCGATGCTGACTTGCCGCCAGTGGCAATAGGCGGCTGCAAGCGCATCGGCGGCATCGAATCCCAGCTGCTCGGGTTGGACTGCGAGAGTGCTGGCGATGAAGTGCACCATTTTTTGCTTGCACGCTCGGCCACTTCCACTGCAGCGCTTTTTGATCAGGGCGGGCGAGTACTCAAAACACGCGACATTCTCCAAGCGTGCGGCGAAGAGGATGGCACCTCGCACCAAGCCGAGTTTTAATGCCGACTGTGGGTTGAGGTGCACAAACTGCGATTCAATTGCCAAGGCCTGTGGATTGAAGTGCTTCAAAAGGGCGCGCACGGTCTCGGCCATGATGCCGATGCGCTCTGCTAAAGAGGTGGATGCCGGAGGGGCGATATGCCCCCAATCGACAGCGGTCAATGCATTGGAATTTACGCTCAAAAGCCCATAGCCGGTGATTCTCGATCCGGGGTCAATGCCCAAGATCACCGAATTAGTCAAACAACTGCGCTCGATGCCCTGCGCTCTCGGCGTGGGCCTCGAAAAGATCCCCTGCCTCATGCGGGGAGCTGGAGGGCTCCTCTTTGCGAGGTAAAGGCGGATGCAAGAGGCTTTTCAGGGGATCTAAGAGCCGCTGAAGGTGCGCATGGCTGCGCTCGAGCTCTTCGAGCTGCACGAGTCTTATTTGCCCTCGTTGTACTTGACCTTCCAACCGCTCGATTTGCTTGGTTTGCTCAAGTGTCTGCTCTTCGAGGTGTTGGGCGCGCTCTCCCGCTTCTTTGTTGGCGCGCAGGGCGGATTGCAGTTGCCCTTGGGCTTCGCGAGCGCTGGACAATTGCTCTTGCAGCGCGACCAGTTCCTTGCCCCGCTTGTGCAGTTGGCGCTGCAAAAGCTGCGTTTGTGCATCTTTTTCCCTGAGCTGGTCGACGAGCTGTTGGAGGGTTTTTTGGGCTTGCTGCCCCTCTTTTCCGAGTCCATCGCAACGATTGCGAAACTCCTCGATGGCTCCGATCGCCTCAGAGAGTTGCCGCTGCAATTCTGTATTTTGCCGCTCGTAGCCCGTCAATTGCCCGCGCAGCTCCTGCAGCTTGGTCAAATATTCACTTTCGCTGCGCGCGTGCTTTGCCTCATCGCTTTGCCTTTGTTGCAGCAAACGCCGCTCATGCTCCTCGGCGAGTGCGTTGACC
>CAXTAX010000080.1:0-4318 GCA_964241995.1 uncultured bacterium
GCGCAGTATTCTCTGCAAAAGCCGCCAGGCGATCTCAGGAGATAGGTCGGGAGGGCAATGCCAAAGCTGCTTTGCTAGCCACTTTGCCAGCCACTTTTCTCGCCCTTCATGCTCTTCGATTTTCCCCCACTGCTGCAGACCTTCCAAAAGCGCGCGCGCATTTAACTCCAGCGACTGAGGCGCCGCCAAGCAAGTGAAGTCGCAAAGGGACGTGCGCGCCAAACTCAAGCCCCAAGCTTCGAGCTCTTCGAGCCTTTCGGCGATGAGTTCAGCTTGCGCAGCTGAAAAAGACAATGGAATCGGATTCATGAGCAACTGCCGTGCCGGCGGGCGTGCTGCGCCTACGCGCGCTGCATGCGCCCAAGCAGCCGCTTTCGCAAAGTCGATGATCAACCAGCCCTGCGCGGGGCCAATTTGCCACCAGCGACGTTCATGAGTGGTGATGGTGGACAGGTCCAAAAGAAGAAAGGGGGACCAGATCGCCACGAGAAGGCGCTTCCAAACCTGCGCGTCAAAGTCCCCGAGTGGCGAAGTGAGTTCGGGTGGGGGGGCCGCTTTGGTCTCTTGCGGCCACTCGCGCGCACGCAGCAGTGGCTGCGCCTCTATTAAATGTTCAGCCCCTAAAGTCGTCGCGACATTGCGCGACTGAAATTGAGCCAAAGGAGCGCCCTCACCCCAACTAACTGTGGAACTCGAAAGCCCTAAGTGAGAGGGCTTGGGGGTGGAAGGCTCCTCTTCCCAGGGCAAGGGCTTTTCGCTGATGCCCGCGCTTGCTGCGTGCGCAGCAAATCCTTTGAGAAAATGGCGATCGATGGCGCCGCTGATCCAGTGCAAGAGCCTGCCGGGGTTTTTTAAGCGCACTTCTTTTTTTTGGGGATGCACATTGAAATCGACCTCTTGGGGGGAGATATTCACGTGCAGGATGAAACAGGGAAAGCGCCGTGGAGAAAGGCGCGCGCCGTAACCTTGAGCAACTGCTGCGCTGATTGCCGGAGAGTGTATCGGACGGTGATTGAGAAAGAGATGTTGCCCCGAACGATTGGGGCGATCGACTAAGGGCGCGGCTAAAAATCCCCAAAGCTGCGGGGGAGTTTGCCCTTGCGAAAATGGGGCGAGCTGCTCGGCGTACGCCCGGCCCAGCAACGTCTCGATGCGCAGGGCAAACTCCCCCTCGAGACGTTCGGCGCAAGGGGTGAGGTGGAAGAGCTCGACCCCCTGTTTGAGTAAGCGCAGGCCGATGTGGGGATGCGCTAAAGCCACTTGGGTGAATGTGGAGAGAATCGCAGCGGTGTCTCTTGCGATCGACTCCTGATAATCGCGCCGCACTGGAGCGTTGAAAAAAAGCGCTTGCACCTCAATCGTCGTTCCACGTTGGCGCGTACCCTCTGTGGACTGCAGGAGCTTGCCCCCCTCGATGATGATCTTGCGGCATTCCGAACCATTACTGCTGAGCAAAGAGACTTTGGAAACCGCGGCGATTGCGGCGAGGGCTTCTCCGCGAAAGCCGCAACTCGCCAGCTGCAATAAATCGGAGACGGCGCGAATTTTCGAAGTGGCGTGCCTTTGAAAGCAAAGCGTGCAGTCGGCCGCCGACATGCCCGCGCCATCGTCGGAAACGCGGACGGATTGCCGCCCCCCCGCCTTGAACTCCACCTCGATGTTGCTGGCTCCGGCATCGAGGGCATTGTCAAGGAGCTCTTTGACGACATTTGCCGGCGATTCAACGACTTCGCCTGCAGCGATTTGATTGATGAGCGTTTCGCCGAGAACGCGAATAATAGATGGGGACATGCCGACCTTTTAGCGGCGCGGGATCGCGGAAGTTCTGCCATCAGCCTAACATGTATGAGCAGTTTTCGCATTCGCGCAAGTGACCCAGCAGAATAGGGCGGCGCAATGCGGCGAAAGCTTCCTCTGCTAAACTGATGGATATGGAAAAGCACGCACCACTCACCTGATAGATGCCCCCCCTCAAATCGACTCCACATTCCCCCGCTCCTTACCCGCTGAAGCTGCCCTCGATAAACGAGCAGCTCGCCGCTGCCATCGCGATTGCGCAAAAGCGGTTAAACGCTGGCTTTGAAACCTACTTTGCAGGTGGGTGGGTGCGCGATTGCATTTTGGGCAAGCCCCTCAATGATATTGACCTTGCTACGCGCGCCCCGCCCAAAGCCATCGAGCCGCTCTTTCCCAAAACCCACTCCATTGGCGCGCATTTTGGCTGCGTCATAGTCGTGGAAAATGGTTGGAATTTCGAGGTGACGAGCTTTCGCCGAGATGGAGCCTATCTCGATGGGAGACATCCCTCGAGCTGCACCCCAGGATCTGCGCGCGAAGACGCAGAGCGGCGCGATTTCACAGTCAATGGCCTTTTCTACGATTTGGCGAAAGAGCGCGTACTCGATTTTGTGGGGGGATTAGACGATCTGCGCGCCAAACGCCTTTGCTGTATTGGCGACCCTTACGAGCGCTTTGCGGAAGATAAACTGCGCGTTTTGCGCTGCGCGCGCTTGGCGGCGCAATTGGGCTTTACCATCGAGGAAAAAACCGCCAAGGCTGCAACGCATTTTGCCAAAACCTTGCGGCAAGCGGTGTCCAAAGAGAGAATTTGGGCAGAATTGGAAAAAATCGCGCAGGGCCCAGATATCCCTCGGGGATTTACTCTCCTCTTCCAGCTGCATTTGGGTCGCGCCCTTTTCTCAATGGAGGGGAAACCCCCCATGGAGCAGCCCCCACCTGCTGTCACCACGTTTGCCCATTGGCCCGCTAACACGCCCCTGATCTACTACCTGCTCTCCTTTTGGTCATCGCTTGGCACGCCCCCGAAGTTGGAAGAGGACGGAGAGGTCATTTCGGCATTTCTGAGCGCGCACTTTCCCCTCACCAAACTCGATCGCCGCCGAATCACTCTGTGGTGTGCCATGCAGCATCTAGCGCTGCGCGATTTTCCACCCAACAACCGTTCATCCTGGTGCGCTCTTCTCGCCGATTCCCTCGCCGAGGAGTGCTTCGAAGCGCTAAGCGCTTTAAGCGATGCGCACTTTGCGCACGTGCACCGCGCGTTTCGCCAAACTCTCACCACCCACATTCTGCGCAGGCGCAATCAGACACCGCTTGTGACCGCATCCCATTTGCGCGCTTTGGGCATTGCGCCGGGTATAGAGATGGGCAAACTCCTCAAACGCACCGTGCAGATCGCGGAATCGCGCGACCTTCAAACTTCACAAGAAGTGTTACATCACCTCTTCGAGCCCCCCCGTTCACTAGGAGAGGACGGGAGATGATTCCCAAGCGCCTTGACAGCGCCCGGCACCCCTTTGTGCAACACTGCGTAGCCCTTAGAGATCGTGCGCGGGTGCGCCGTGAGTGTCAGGAAGTGTTTTTAGAGGGGGAGGTGTTGATCCAAGAACTCATGGGTCTACATGCCCCAATAGCTTTGCTAGCCACGAGCGAGAGCGCCTTAAAAGAACACCTGGCAAAGGCAACTTCGGAAGCCTTGCCACCCGCGCTCTACTTACTGGGCCCAGCTGCGGCCCGCAGACTTTTAAGCCTTGACCCTCCTACAGTGATGTGCGCCATTTTCCCTCTGCCCAAACCGGGGCACTTACGCGCGGGTGAGCGGTGGCTCCTCTGCGATCAAGTATCTGATCCCGGCAATTTGGGCGCGCTCATTCGCACTGCCAAAGCATTTGAGTGGGATGGGGTCTTTACGACGGTGGGGAGTTGCGATCCCTACAACGATAAGGCTTTACGCGCTTCGCGCGGAGCGAGCTTGCTACTACCCATGGCCTTGGGCGATATCGCTGACGTTCAAAGCGCTCAGTCTCCCACGACCCCACTCTTTGTTGCGAGTTCTCGAAGGGGCGAAGACTTGCGCGCTATAAACTGGCCGCACCAAAGGGGAGTGTGGCTCGCCCTTGGCAACGAGAGCCACGGTGCATGCCCTGAGTTAGAGGCGCTCGGCGAACTGATTGGGATTTGCGCCCCCGGCATGGAATCGCTCAATGTCGCTTGCGCTGGGGCCATCCTTATGCACGAGGTGGAAATGCGAAAGGAACCACGTGAATGAAAACATGTGAAGAAGTCGGGTTATGATACGATAATACGATGAAAAAGGGGATTTCTTAAAAAGGTCTTTGGCTTTAAATTTATTCATCAATTACTCGTAAAATCTTATTAATTTTATTTATATACATCAATTTTAAACTTATGTGTTTACAAGTATTGCGCCACTAAACTGTTCCACAATAGAATTAGAATCGCACTCAATTTTCCCATTTCCGCTTTCAAAAATAACCTTTTTTATACGGCTTCCAGA
>CAXTAX010000081.1:0-4318 GCA_964241995.1 uncultured bacterium
ACCTCGGCCACACCCAAATAGACGTCTTGTACAAACTTGAACTTTTCCCAAAGTACTTTTGGATTGGAAGGAGGGGGAGCATTCGCGTACAAGACTCTCTTAGTCACCTCTTGCAAACGCTGAGACACCTCGCTCTTTTGACGATTGAGCTGGGAGCGCTCCATGACGAGTTTTGCGCGCTCTTCCGCATCGGCTCCTTCGAGCTCTACCACCTTTTGATCCACGCATTCGAGTATGAGGTCTTGCAGAGTTTGGGCATGGCGCACTTCAGCTACCCAAAGTGTGGGCTCTGCGTAGATCTCGAGAATAGAGGTCGCCATGTCTTTTAAAGCGGCCACTGCTTGGGCTGAGAGTTTGGGTCCCTCTTCAATATGCTTGAGGCGCTCAATGACTACAGCAACCTCGTTGCAATTTGCCTTGAGAGGCTGAAAAACTTCAGATAAAGACTTAGCGAAATCAGGGAGATTTTCCGCATCATCGCACGGAATGTTCCCCAAATACTCCTCCATCTTTTCTCTGTAGTGAAAAGAATCATAGGGTGAAAATGCCGATAAGGTGCTCATAACTCCCTCCAGGGGTTTAGAGTTTTCATGCTTCCCACCTAAACACTCGATGTGAGTTGGCAAAACTGTGACCACATCTCATGTTCGTCTTGAGACCAGTTCACGATGATAACGCGTTTAGACCAATTCCATTGAGAGGGTTTCAGTGTATTTAACATCTAAGTTCAACGCCTGAGCCATACGCGTACTGGCTCATTCAATCGCTTCAAGGTCCATTTTGCACAGAACTCAGGCCCCATCTGTACCTAAGAGAGCAAAATTGAATTCGATTTTCTCGATTCCTGCAATATCTTTCCAATTGCGGCGAATATCTGTTCTTTCCGCGTCAGTTAGCTTTTCGATAAGCGTGGCAAAGAGAAGAATTTGGGCAAGCCGATCGGATAAAATCGCCTGCTTTTTTGCACCAAAAGCTGGATACATGGTCAAAAGGGTCAAATGTTCGAGAGCCTTTGGATCTTTTTCCTGTCCCGCCATCAGCAAAGTCCAGTACACATCGCAAAATAAATGGATGGCTCCGCGGTCGATTGCATCTTTGCAGGTGTTGTTGCAAAATTTCACTTGGAGTTTTCTAGCCAGATCTTGGCGCAAGAACATTTCCAGCATAGTGAGGTAGACACAGCGCAACTCCTGACTCTCAATGCCGTGTTTTTGAATGAAATGGTGACGAAGAAATTCCACCCATTTTTTCGTTTGAATTTCTAAGTACACTTTTGGTATTTTGGGAGAAAAATGAAAACCAATTTCCTCGCTGAATTCCTCATCTAAGATGAGGCGTTCTAAGTGCTGGCAAAAAGTGGGGATATCGCTAATACGTTCATCCTCAATCGAATGCATTACGGGTAGAGAAACAAGGACAAAATTTGGGTGAGATACATCTAATGCGGCCAATCGTTCTATACGATTTTTTTCATCTTCTCCATGTGGAGATTGATGGTTTGAGTACAAAACCGCTTCCCCTCGACCTCCGGCAATCTTAAGGAACTCTAAATACTCCGGAACAATATCAATATCATGCACCGTTCTAAATGGTGTAGGAATTTGCCATTGCTCAATCGTCGGAGTGGGGTAGCGCAATTGCTGATAGCTACACGCTATATCGGGGTTATCTTGAGTCCAGTAAGTGAATGTGCCTGCATTGAAGGGAATATTATGCAGGTTAGCGTCCATGATGTTGAGTTTTGACCCGATTTTTCTCAGGTTGATCCAAAACCGCTCATTCCAGCGCACTCTATTTTCGCGAATGCGCTCAGAAATCACTTTCAGTTGTTCGCTAAAAAGAGACGAGCGCAAAGATGCATCCAAGTCCAAAAAGCCGTAACCATCAAATTGAATCTGAGCAAACGGCAAAATGGGAAACATCGAGTACATCGCATAACAAAGCGATCGAAAAAACTGGCGATCCCTCTCTAAAGGTAATCGACTGCCCCAGCGAATTTCGGGAAGGATGTCGTACCAAAAAGTTTGGTGATTGATCCTAGCTAATGAGAGGTCTGTGTAGAGATTTTTCAGATTTGGAAAGTGCTTCTTAGACACACCTTTGTCTTCAATAAACTCTTGAAGTTGCTTTTCCAAATTTGTGGATTTGATGATGAGCTGAAGACAATGGGCAACACTGCTAAACGCAAATTCAGACTGATCGATTGCCGTAAACTCTCCGATTTCTTCAATCTGATGTGTCAGATCAACAGGGCGTACCGATTGAGCTGTGCTCTCTAATGTACCGAAATCAAGGTGAAAATCTACAGCTTGTGAAGTACTTCCTGCAGGTCTACTTAAGACTTGGTTGCCAACGCGTGACCTAACCTCGTATAGATCATTTCTCTCCTGAGGTGCCTCTAATGTAGATGGCATTGAGGCGCTTGTGCTTGAAGCATTGTTCTGCACAACCTCCTCTTCTGAAAACGCTTGAGGTACTGACAATGTTGTAGAGTGCACTTCTGGTCGCTTCTCTTCTTCGCCAGCATCCTCTGAAAACCCTTGAGGTGCTGAAAGTGGTGCAGTGTGCACTCCTTGTCGAATATCCTCATCGCCCGCAACAAGCCCACTCGCGCTTACCAGGTCTAGATGTAAAGGGTCAACATTTTGGTCCTCGTTAAATTCCCGAGTAAATGGCTCTGATGACTCCGCAGAATACAAATGTGCAACAGGAGGGGAGCCCAGCGGCAGATCTGGATGATCCTGCTGGGGATTTTCCACAGCCTGACTTTGATCACCAGGCAAATTCGACAGCTGACTTTGGGAGCTATCTCTGCTCAGAGCTCGTGACACCGCACTTGAAATTTCCGAAATTGATGGAGAAGGGGGATGCTCAGGATCTTGGGCGCCCCAATTTTTAAACGTCCACGCCGTAGAATCACGGGTTCTCCGTGTCAGGGCCTCTTTAATTTGATTAAACACATGAGCAACTGCTTGAGCCACTGCGCGAGCACCTCGACCAGTTGCCCGACAAGCTTGGAGCATGGCATCTGAGCTTGATCTAAAAAAATGCGTTGAAGTGAACCGAGTAAAAAAACTACTTAACCGAGACATGTTTGACCTTTTTGCATTGTTTATCTCCTTGTAAGCGTAAATCTTATATGCATTGCATTTGCTTTGTCAATTTCTTTCCTCAACACCTCCCTTTCCTCAGCTCTCCAACACTTCCGCATGCAACATACGAGCGAGATCATCAATGTGTACTAGTTTTCTACTAGCAGACGCATGAACCTGTCTCATGCTCTGCATCACTGCGAATGGAGTAAGCTCCACACAAAGTAAGCTTCTTTCTCTAGGAAATTGATTGAGGAAGTACAGCCTTTGAAACAAGAAATGCGCACGTCACGACGATTCGTCTCAGCATATGGTCAAATTTGCGATATGAGAATGACAAAACAATCAGCGACGTAGAGCTATCATAAATGGCATCGATAGCCAAAACAGTCATTGAATATTGTGCAATCGGCAGCCCGCGCATCGAGTTATGGAGGATGGATAGGAAGAGAGGGTTTTAACTGTTCTGGTGAGGTGTACATCTGTCCCCAGAAAGTATCGGGACTAAGCGCGATCAAATATCTCGCAATTTTGAACAGGCGGGGTTTGATCGCTCCCCTTAGGATGAGTCCCCCTCGCTCAAAGGTTCTGCTCGTTCAAAATACCAGCCCTGCTGCTGTGCACCCTCGCCACAAGAGCTTTACAAGGAGGGGCGAAAGGTTTTCCTGCTTTGGTCCTTCAAGGGCTATATAAGAGCGGGAGGTTACAGTGGTCGATTTTACCGTTTCCTTTCATAGTGAGGCATTTCTCAAGAGGTCGCCATGCCCCCCCGAGCTTTCTCCATCGGTGATTGGAGGGTCGATGAGGACGCGCCACCGCTGATCATCGCCGAATTGAGCGCCAACCACGGTGGCTCTTTAGCGCGCGCGCTCGCCCTTGTCGAGGCCGCAAAAAACGCTGGAGCTCATGCTGTAAAGCTGCAGACCTATACCGCGAGTACCATGACCCCCCACATCCCCAATGCGGGGTATGCCATCACGGATGAGTCCTCCCCTTGGCGCGGTCAAAATTTACACGCTTTATATACCGCTGCCCATACTCCCCGCGAATGGCATCGCCCCATTTTTTCGCGCGCAAGAGAACTGGGATTGCTGGCGTTTAGCTCCCCTTTTGACGAATCGGCCATAGATTTTCTCGAAGGGTGCGATGTTCCCGCCTATAAAATCGCCTCCTTTGAGAGCACCCATCTCCCCTTACTGCGCAGAGTTGCAAAGACGAAAAAGCCC
>CAXTAX010000082.1:0-4296 GCA_964241995.1 uncultured bacterium
CATCGCAGAGATGCTCGCTCGGTCCAATGCCGTCGATGTCATCGTCATCGATTCGGTTGCGGCGCTGGTTCCCAAAAGTGAACTCGAGGGGGATATCGGAGATACGTTCATGGGGCTTCAAGCGCGCATGATGTCGCAGGCGCTGCGCAAGTTGACCGCAACACTCGCCCGCTCCCATACGTGCGCCATCTTCATCAACCAAATTCGGGAGAAAATTGGCGTGGTGTTCGGCAACCCCGAAACGACGACAGGGGGCAGGGCGCTGAAATTCTACAGCTCTATACGCATGGAAATTCGCCGCATCGCCGGAATCAAAGGCCCCGACAATCGAGACGAAGGCAATCGGGTGCGCGTCAAAGTGACGAAGAACAAGACCGCTGCGCCTTTTCGCACTGCGGAGTTCGATATTCGCTTTAGCGAGGGAATTTCCCGCGCGGGATCGATTTTAGATCTCGCCGTGCAGGAGAACATCGTGGAGAAAAAAGGGGCTTGGTTTAGTTACAAAACGGGAAGGCTTGGCCAAGGGCGCGAATCAGTGCGCGAAGAGCTCGACAAAAACCCCGCTCTACTCGATGAGCTCGAACGAGCCGTTTATGCAGCACTGAAAATCGGCGGCGCGAAGCCAAAGGAACCGGCTGCGCGCTCTGAGAGCGGCACGCCCGCTTGAATCGGCTTCAGTCCCCGCCTACATCAAGGCGCGCGTCCTGAGTTCCCTCACCTCGGTTGGGGAGAAAGGGGCTGCGCCGCGTTGAATTCGCCTTGCCTTGAGAGGAAGTACTCCTCGAATCCAAGTAATAGGTGCTCGAAAATCCCCTTGTGTAGGGAGAGCTGTAGCGCGGTGGACTTGCAGTGCTGCAGCAGCTCTTGTAACAAGTCTAACGCGCGCCCCTTGCCAAGGATTTCGACGGCGTTGAGGGTTTGCGAAAGGTCACCCGTTTCCTCAAAATCGTCGAAATCATCGCAAAGTTGGAAGGCTGTTCCCAGCTCTGAGCCGAGCTTTTGCACGCCTTTGAGGCGCTGCACATTTCCCTTGCCGAAGATCCATCCGAATGCGAGTGCCAAGTCGAAGAGGCTGCCCGTTTTTTTCTGCAAGATCTCCTTGAGAGTCTCCCGATTGCAATTGGAGGCATTGAGGTCGCAAAACTGCCCTCCAGTAATGCCGCAAATACCCGTGCACTGACTCGCGCTTTCAAAAGCGAGCAACGTGCGTTCGCCGCAGCTTTCTGCATCTTCATTGAGCGCGCGACATGCCCGCGTCAGCGAGGCAAATCCCTCGGCAATGAGCGCGAAGGTGATCATCAGAGCGGTCGCCGTACCGAATTTCCTGTGCACTGTCCAATGTCCCCTGCGCGTTTCATCATTGTCCATGCAGGGTAGATCGTCTGCCACCAAAGAGGCGGTGTGAAAGAGCTCCACGGAGATCGCTGCATCTAGCGGGAGGTTTTGGTAACCCGCCGCTTGCGCGATGAGAAGGGTGAGTGTCGGGCGAAAGCGCTTCCCCCCTTCGAGAACGGCGTAGCTGCAGGCCTCTTGGAGGTCTTTGGGGCCCTGCATGTTCTCGATGGTCGCGCGCAGGTGGTCATCGACGCGTTGTTTTAGCTCGAGCCACTGGGGGGGAAGGGATTGGAAGAGGGTCTGCATATTCATTCATTGCTCATTGGGGGATGGCCGTGTGGGTGAAGGTGGGTCTCTGAGTCGCCCACCCAACCGTGGACGCAGTGACCTGGATAGACGCGGGCTCCCCGCTCTAAGAGGCTGCCGGGATTGAGGGTGCAATTGCAACCTGTTTGCGACAGATCTCCTATGATGGCCCCTAGTTTGCGGCGAGCGGTCGCCCATTTTTGTTCGCGATAGTGAATGCGAATCGGCGCGCTGTCAAAGCGCAGATTGGCGCATTTTGTCCCCGCTCCCAAGTTGGCATCGTTGCCGAGTATACTGTCGCCGAGATAGGCGAAATGCGCAGCTTTTGCTCGATCGAGGAGGATGGAGTGCTTAATTTCCGTGCCGTGGCCCAGAACGCATCGATCTCCGGCAATGATGTTCCCCCGAAGATAGGCTCCATGCCGAATCTCACATTTTGTCCCTGTGATGAGAGGCCCTCGAAGGTACGCACCCGGTTCGACGCTCGTCTCGGGTCCGAGAAAAATTTGCTCCCGATTGACCAAATATGCCCCGTCCTTTTCTGCCCGCCTCAAGCGCTGCACATTTTCCTCATCTCGGAAACGAGAGGCCCAACTGGAAAAATAGGCGGCTAAGTGATCGAGTGCTCGCCAAGGGGGATGGCCGAGTTCAAAGAGTTCCCGATGGGCAAAACGAGTCAAGTCGAAAAAATGCTCAATCACATGAATTACTGCGGTTTTAGCCCATTGTTGGCATTACACGCCCAAAAGTCAGGGGCCGAATGCGCAATTGCCATGGTAGGGGGAATGTCGAATAATTTCCTACTTTGCCAAGCGGTGTCTCGAGGTTTCCGCTTTGGGGGGCCTTAGGCGAAACCGCGTTCCCAACATCCCGTATCACGCGATGAAGCGTTTGCGCCTTGAGGGGAATCGAGGGCATCGTATAAGGTGTTTTCAGCTTCGGGCGATCATCGGTATGGCTCGAACACTTCGCGCAACTTGATTCATGGACACGTACCTTGAGCGATAACAATCTCATTCGCTTCGTCAATATTTCCAAAAAAAAGGGGGGCATCTTCGCCAACTTTCGCGTGAAGGGCCTTCGAGCTGGCGTGGTTTTTTCCGCCTCGATTTCGGTGGATCTCGATGCTGCGAATGTGGGGGCTGAAGACCCACTCGAAAAAATCATCGAGTCCTGTGCGCGTTTGGGAGTTGCGGAGTTCAAACGAGCTGAATTCCAATTTGAGGGTTTAGCCTCGATTTGATAGCTTACTATCTCAACTGGGTGTAGCGCAGCTTGGCTAGCGCGCTTGCATGGGGTGCAAGAGGTCGGTGGTTCGAATCCACTCATCCAGAAATTTCTTCCAATTTTCCCAAAATCAGCGGCCATTGAAGCGATGAGGTATTTTTTTACCCCCCATCGCCTCTTCAATCCTTGCGCTAAACCGCGAGTTTGATAGATTGAGCTAAATGCCAATCGCCCAGCGGGAGGGCCCATGTTCGATCCTCGACTACCCTCAGATCTGGCCGCTTACGCCGCGCAAAAGTTTCCAGAAAATCACGAAGAAGTCGACAACGTGCATACCGTGCTTTCCAAGCTGCCCTCTTCGGGGGAAGGGAAGGGAACGGGGCTCGAAGATTCTTTGGAACAGCTCGGGCAAGCCAAGCAAGATTTGCTTTCGATTGCCGATCAAATGAATACGTTTCATCAATCGTATCAAGCCATGCAAACGTGGCAAGCGCATATCGAAGACGCTTGCCGCGATGTCCCGCCTAAAGACCAAGGTCCGTGAAAATCTGCATCTGTCGACAATGTCAATGACTTTTACATCAATGGGAATATTGCACGAGTGTGGGGCCTAAGACCCCTGACATCCCGAGCGAACTTGAAAATTTCCCCATTTTCGTGCTACAATACTATCAAGTACAGAATTGGGATTTGTAATATGGGCTATTTGCAAGAATTTCGCAATACCGTTGAGAACAAAAACCTCCCCGACCTCTTGCAGATCTGGGAAGAATACCGGGGATGCGATTCGTTTGAAGCGCAAGAACTCCTCGACATCCTCAACGTCATCTACCACTCACCTTTAGGAGAGGCATTTGGCCCCTATGCTGAAACTGCCGTGCCCCTTTGGGAGGGACTGCTCGGCCAAAACGAACATATACTCGATCACATTCTCACGCTGATCGTCGATTTGCAAACCACCAACACTCCGCAACTGGCTCAAATCTGTCTCGATTTTTTGCGCAAGCGTCATCCCGATGAGAAACAGTTTGAGGAGAAATTGCGCTTCGTGGGTCTGAAAACAGCAGATCATTACCAGGGTGCGTTGCGCAATTTTCAGTTACTTGCGCATCTCGAATCTGGTAACTTCGTCTACCACAGCGCAGGGTGGGGCGTGGGCGAGATTGGGGATGTTTCGTTCGTGCGCGAGCAAGTGACACTCGAGTTCGAAAACGTGTATGGAGTGAGAGAAATCACTCTGCAAAATGCCTTCACCACTTTATTTCCCCTTCAAAAAGATCATTTTCTTGCGCGCCGGTTCGGAGATCCCGATGGGCTTGAGGCGCTCGCCAAGAAACGTCCCCTCGAAATCATTCACATTTTGCTGCGCGATTTCGGCGCAAAGACCGCTGCTGAAATCAAAGAGGAGCTTTGCGAGTGGGTCATTGC
>CAXTAX010000083.1:0-4263 GCA_964241995.1 uncultured bacterium
GATGAAGAATCACGTAGATTTTACTTATGGGGTTTAGCACTTTATCTAATAGTAGGGTAAATGCCGCAGTAAAAGAGCTGTTCTTGCATGAGCTTGAAGGCGGATTCCCACTCGACTTCCGAACTCTTCAAGTACGAGTTAGACCTATTTGCGCCCATCGACATGAGCTGCTGTAGACCACGCGTAAAGGGGGAGCCCCCTTGTGACAGCATATGTTGCATTTATGAAAAAATTGACTTAAATATTCTCTTCTTGCATTATTATATTTTAACATATTAATATCATCTAAAGTTTGCAACACTTTGTAACTGTTTACCTTCATTTTTCTCGATGGAATTCGCAACAATTGCCTCCCTATCAAACCGCGAACAAGCCCTGTGGACCGAAAATATCGCGGAATACATCGATCGCATCAGTTTGGAAAAAACCGAATTCTCCGATGTTGGGCGAATAATCATCGAAGTCTTTTCCGCTGGTAGAGAATTCGCGCCAAATGAGCTCAAGCAAAGGATAACTGTTGTGGGGCAAACTTCAGCTCTAGCCCCTAGAAGTCAAGTTTCTCTCGAGGATAAATTGCGATCAATTGCCGAGATTTACGATGACGCAATGCTCTGGATCGAAGAACCAAAAATTCCCGCACTTCGAAAGTTTATTACAGATAATATTAAGCAAAGAGCGGGGTTGTTTGCGAATTTTAACGAAATGGAAAAAACCACTTATCTCAAAGGTCTGAACAATCATCGAGAATCTGTGCGCATAGATCAAGAAATATTGCAAAATTCAGTTTATCAAAGAAGACAACTGCTAGCTGAATTACGAGGCAATGGAAGCGGAACTTCGATTTTAGACGAACGGCAACAACAGGAAGAAAACCAACTTTTTTACTTTATTCATGATCAAAGTCTCTCGGAATACAGGAACACATCCTTGCCCCTCAACGAGGATGTAGAGTTATTTCGGCATTTGGTGAGTAATGATGCATACTCAAGCATTTTTCAGAATTTAACCACTTTGTTCAGAGATAAAAAAGAAATTGCAATGATTCTTGTTGGTAAAGGATTAAAGGAAATTGAAGATTTTTCTGCGGAATTGAGAAATGATCGTGATGTCGTGCTTGCGGCCGTTCAGCTAAAAGGTTGTGCTCTGGAATTTGCAAGCCTAGAACTTAGAAGTGATCGTGATGTCGTGCTTGCGGCTGTACAACAAAACGGTGCGGCTCTGGAGTTTGCAAGCCTAAAACTTAGAAGTGATCGTGTTGTTGTACTCGCATCCGTTAAGCTAAAAGGTTGGACTCTGCAGTTTGCAAGCCCAGAACTTAGAAGTGATCGTGATGTCGTGCTCGCGGCCGTACAGCGAAGCGGTTGGGCTCTAGAGTTTGCAAGCCCAGAATTTCAAAATGATTGTGACGTCGTGTTCGTGGCCGTACAGCAAAACGTTGCGGCTCTGGAGTTTGCAAGCCTAGAACTTCAACATGATCGTGACTTGTGGCTCGAGGTTTCACGCCAAATGCGCGATATATATATGTAGAACATGTCGCTTGCATGCATGCCCTAATTAATACGCTTCGACCAGACTGCGCACCCTACATGCTTTAGGGTGAAGATTGGAGGTAAAACTCTCGAGTGTGTAGTTTGGATCTTCATTTTCATCCACTGCTCGCAGACTGTGACTCGCCAAACCTCTAGAACGACCATAGCCCGGCCAAGTACGTGGAACGGCATTGGTTTGCAGTCTGGAAAGCCCTGTCAAGTGACCCTTTGTCCGCTACCTAGCTTTGAAGCTTCTGAGGGTCAAGCCGACCGCAAACATCTGCAGGTGCAAACCGGCATTTGTTTTCGTCGTATAGATTTGCCGAGCAAGCCCGAAGTTTGGGGAACGTTGGATTCACGCGACCCAACGAGTTTTCGCACGACGAATCTCCAAAAGGACCATGCCAAAGTGGGAACGGTCGAACATCTGTTGGCCGCTCTGAAGATCTGCGACATCGACGATGCGCTCGTCGAGGTGCACGGACCGGAAATTCCCATTGGAGATGGGAGCGCCCAAGAGTGGATCGAGCGCATTCAGGCGAGCGGTCGCCTCGACTCAAAGGGGGAGAAGCGCATCCTCGCGCCGCAAGAGCCCCTCTCCATCACATTGGGGTCGAGTACCCTGATCGCCCTTCCGAGCGACCAGCTGCGCGCAAGCTGCTTGATTCACTATCCCAATTGCCCTCTGATCAAGTCTCAGTTTTACACAATGATTTTTGAGCAAACTGCGATGTGTCGCGAGCTCGCGCCCGCGCGCACGTTTTGTCTATTCGAAGAAGCCGAGGCGATGCGAGCTCATGGGGCCATGCTTGGGGGGAGTTTAGAAAACGCTGTGGTCATTCAGGGGGATCGGGTACTCAACCCTGAAGGCTTGAGGTTCGCCGACGAGATGGTGCGTCATAAGTTGCTCGATTTAATCGGCGATTTAGCGCTTCTCAATGCCGATTTGCGTGCGCATTTGATCGCAATTTGTCCAAGCCATGAGGCCAATGCCCGTTTGGCTCAACGCATCGCAAGTAAGGTTCGGTAATCTATGGGCGCGACTGCTTCTTTGGAAGATGTATGGATTTCGACCTTTTCCAAGCGTTATGGCTCGATCCCTCCCCTGTTTCGGGAAAATGAGATCGAGGCAATGATTCCCCATCGACACCCCTTTTTACTCATCGATTGCATCGTCGATTTTGACAGCTCGCGCTCGCTCATTGTGGGGCAAAAAACGATCGCTGAGGATGAAGCGGTCTTGAGTGGGCATTTCCCCTCAGCTCCGATCTTTCCAGGCGTATTGATCGTCGAAGCACTTGCTCAAACGGGGGGGGTATTGATTCATCAAATGGGCTATCGCGGCAAGTTTCCCATCATCGTGCGCCTGGAGCAAACGATTTTTCGGCGCGCGGTGTATCCCAAAGACGTGCTCTACACTCTTTGTGAAGGCATTCACCTCACAGCGAGGGGAGGGCGAATGCGCACGCGAGCAATCGTGCGCGATCAAATTTGCACCGAATCTACAATTAGCTACGTATTGACCGATCGTGTAGATCTACAGTCTCCGCCAACCTAACCCGAGTGTGATGGACAAAATACATCCTCTAGCCCTTGTGGAAACAGGCGCCCAAATTGCAAGCGACGCCACAGTCGAGGCATTTGCCATCATCAAAAGCCAAGTGCGCATCGGTCCGGGTGCCCATATCAAATCCCATGCTTACTTAGATGGGCAAACCTCCATTGGTGAGGGTACAGTAATCTGGCCGGGTGCGTGTATTGGCACTGCTCCGCAGGATTTGAAATACCGTGGGGCGGAGACTGTGGTCGAAATTGGCGCATTTTGTGAAATTCGCGAGTGCGTGACGATCAATCGCGCGACATGTGCTGGAGAGGTCGTGCGTGTCGGAGATAAATGTCTGATCATGGCCTATGCCCACATCGCCCACAATTGCCAATTGGGCAGTCGGGTGATTTTGAGTAACAATGCAACACTCGCCGGACACGTCACCGTAGAAGAGGAGGCTATTGTAGGGGGCATGACAGCTGTCCATCAGTTTGCCCGCATTGGAACTGGAGCGATGGTAGGTGGAATGAGCCGCATCACACGCGACGTCCCTCCGTATACGATAGGTGCTGGGGCGCCCTATCGCTTGGGGGGGCTGAATCTGGTCGGGCTACAGCGGCGAGGAGTCGATTTAGCCACTCGGCGCATCTTGGCCAAAGCCTTCAGATTGACGTGTCGCAGTGCACTGCGCTTAGACGATGCCCTGGCGCTGATTGAGCGAGAATGCCCCCCAATCAGCGAACTCAAGCATTGGGTGCGCTTTTGCCGCGCGACCAAAAGGGGCATCATCGGAAATGAGGTGATGAAAAGTGGAAATCGTCAGGGAAAATGCGATGGGGATTGATATGCCTTTGGCTCAAAAAAGGCACGTGCGATGACATTGAGATTCGCCTTTTTCGGAACTCCCCAGTTCGCCACCCACGTTTTAGAAGGTCTGATCCATCGAGGGCATGTCCCTTCGGTCATTGTCACCCAAGCGCCGCGAGGTGAAACGCGTAGAAATGCGCGCGCGCTGCTCGGCGCGTCTTTAGCTGAGTGGTCCACGCGCCACTGTCCCAAAGTGCCCCTTTTACAACCCGTTTCGGCAGCGAGTCCCGAATTTCTCCAGCAGCTCATCAATAGCGAGCTGGACCTCATGTTCGTCGCCGCGTATGGCCAAATTCTACGCCCGACACTTTTGCAAATCCC
>CAXTAX010000084.1:0-4233 GCA_964241995.1 uncultured bacterium
AAATCGCGTATTAATACCTTCAAATCTTCCCTTGAAATCCGCATTTACAGCATCTAATGTATCAAAGCGCATTTCAAATCTGGCATATATTGTGAGTAATCCTCCAATAATTGTAATTGGGGTAGCGATTTTAGATAAGTCTCCTAGAACATCTCTTCCATTTTGATTTTGCGCTTTGCCGTGCTTTTTTTTGCTGCCCCCTAAAAAAAACGCAGAAATGCTTGATTTTTTACCATTGCATTGCGCTTTAAGATGCGGCGTATTTTTGGTGAGATTGTGGCATTGCCCCATAAATGGGTATTTGGGTTGCAGTGATGGTGTAAAATTTTGAGTGTGCATTGCTATACTCCGTTAAGATTTTGAAATCTATTCTAGCCTATGGCTTATTTTGCCGAACGATTTTCCATCTATCCTCGGTAGCGCGCGCCACCCATCCTTCTTTAATCAGATTGAAAACGACCTCATTCTTCAAGAAGAGCTTGGTCGTCCAACACAATACCCATTGTTGTCGGTTCATGATGTAAAGAAAGTCAAACTTTACGCAGAATTCTCATAGGAGTCTTGGGATTTTGGCAGGCGTTGGCCTACCACTAGGTCAAAAGTAAAAAAGCTTCATCTGCAATCTCAGATCACCCCATGTAAAATCATTGAGAAGACAAAGGTTTTGTGGTGTTTGGCTCGGTAAAGCCCAGTTGAGATGTACGAAATGCGTTCGCTCGAGGAGTTGCAAAGGGTAAGGAAAGAGCACGCGTGCGAACCGCCTTACGCCAAAGACAAACACCTAATGGGCAAGTTCTTTGATGTTGAGCTCATTCGACTAGACGCACTAGGATTGATCCCGGGACCCGATGAGTGTGAGGTAGAGTTTTGGGCACGTGCAACGCGCTGTCTTGAATCAC
Source organism: uncultured bacterium (assembly GCA_964241995.1). Classification (GTDB taxonomy): domain Bacteria; phylum Chlamydiota; class Chlamydiia; order Chlamydiales; family Parilichlamydiaceae; genus CAXTAX01. The sequence continues at coordinate 900 of CAXTAX010000084.1, forward strand.
CTAATTCAGGCGATTCTACGCGTCACTGCACTGCTTTGAATCGCGTGCAGGCAGAGTACGGAGTTTATCCTCGGTGGGTAAAAATTGATTTTGATCACGCTGCGTTGCGTTGGTGGCAAATAGGGGCTTGGGAAGGGGGCGATTTTCCCCGTATCGTCTTGCAAAACGCGCTTTACAGAGGTAGTTATGGAGGCTACAGCCATCAAGAGGTTCTTGCGCACGAGCTGGCGCATGCAGCGCGTAGCGCTTTTTCACACGATCTATTCGATGAATTTCTATGCTATCAGCTATCAGTGAGTGGGCTTCGCCGCTTTTTAGGCCCCTATTGCTCGCAACCTTGGACGCCCATACTGCTCTTAAGCGCATTGGCCGCCAATGTAATTTGGGTTGTCATCGAAGTAGTTGCGCCCGAAACTCTTTTTGCGGAATTGGCTTTTGGCGTGTGGATGATCGCGTACGGAGCTGTTGGTTGTTCTCTACTGCGCTTTGCGTTTTGTTTAGCGCTTTTTATGCGCGCTAAACACCTGCTCTGCAAAGTATTTGGGAAAAGTCGCGGCAGGTGGTGGCTTTTTCGGTTGAGCCAGAAAGAGGCTTTATCAGTCGGACTGTTGGGGTTGAACAGCCAAGGCCTCACTTGCGGGAGTGGGCCTCGCAGGCGCTTGTTGCGCGGGGTGTTCAAATGAGATGATGTTAAACGAGTTGACCTTGCGCGCATTAAAATACGGGCAGCTTCACCCGAGTGAGATGTTCGGAATCGATCTCCCCCAAAAATCGACTCGGCAACATAAAGCGCCAGTTGCCCCAAAGTAGGCGAAATTGCGCTCTTGAGAGGTAGAGTCGAGATTTGGCCCGCGTCATGCCGACATAGCAAAGGCGGCGCTCTTCTTCCATCTCGGCGGGGCTATCGCGTCCGCGCGCATGTGGGAAAAGGTCCTCTTCGAGGCCGGTCAGAAAGACCACTTCAAACTCTAGCCCTTTGCTGTTGTGCAGGGTCATCAAGAGTATGGACCCGCTTTCCTCTTCGGCCTGCTCACCCGCATTGGCATTGAGTGTGATCTCCTCGAGAAATGCCTGCAGATCGCCGCTTGAGTCCCCTCCCTCGACCTCCTCTTGCCACTGCAAAGCCTTGGTGATGAGCGCGTCGAGGTTTTCTTTGCGCTCTTCAAACGCATCTTCGCGATCGCGAAGCCAGTCGAGATACCCGCTTTTTTCTATAGCGGCGTTGAGCAACTGTGCAACGCTCGAGGTCTTTTTCAAAGCGCCTAATTCTTCGATCACCTGGACAAACTGCCGTAGCCCCTCGCGTTGTTTGGTGCCGAGCTTAATGGGAGGGGGGCTTGAGTCGAGTAGTTGGCGGCAGATTGCAAGGGGCGTAGCGCTCTCCCTCTCAGCTGAGGCGACGATGGCGTCGAGCGTCGCTTTGCCAAGTCCTCGCTTGGGAGCGCTGATCGCGCGCAAAAACGAGATGGCATCGCTTTCCGACTGCGCCAAACGCAAAAAGGCGAGAACGTCTTTGATCTCCCGTCTTTGATAGAAGGAGATGCCGCCGTAGATCCGATAGGGAGTGCGCTGTTTGAGCAACACATCCTCGAAAAGGCGCGACTGCGCGTGCGTGCGGTAGAAAACGGCGATTTGCGACAGAGGCACACCATTGCTTTGCAGGCGCGCGATTTCCCAGGCGATGAAGCGGGCTTCAAAGAGGTCTTTTTCGGCGACTAAGGTGAAGATCTTCTCTCCCAGCCCTTTGGCGCTCCAAAGCGCTTTATCGAGTCTTTGCGCGTTGTGGCGAATGAGGCCTTGACTCGCCTGTAGGATGCAATCTGTGCTGCGGTAGTTTTGCTCCAACTTGAGTACGCGCGCCCTTGGAAAGTCGGTTTCAAAGCGCAAGATGTTGGAGATGTCGGCGCCGCGCCAGGAGTAAATCGCCTGATCGGGGTCGCCTACGGCAGTCAAGCGCTCTCCAGACTGGACCAAGATGCGCACCATCTCGTACTGCGCGCGATTGGTGTCTTGGTACTCGTCGATGAGCAAGTAGCGCCACCGCTTTTGGCAGATTTCGAGAATGTCGGGAAATTGGCGCCAGAGCTGTACGGTCTCAAAGAGTAAATCATCGAGATCAATGGCGCCGCAACGCTTCAACTGCCCCTGGTAATCGTCGTAGAGGACAGCCAGCTGCCGCTCTTTGGGGTCTGGCGATTCCCCAGACTCGGCGGGGGTCAAAAGGCGGTTTTTCGCTTTGGATATCCACTCGCGCACGGCGCGAATCTCCTGCGGCGTTAAGCGCTCGCCCCGCTTAGCCAAGAGAGCTTTGAGGAGTTTTTCCGCATCTTCTTGATCGTAGATTTGCAGCGTTCCAGGGTTATCTGGACGCACTTGCTCTGCCCATTGGCGCAGGATTTTCAGTCCCCAGCTATGGAAAGTGCTCACGTGCGCTCCAATAAGATCGCGTGCGAACATGCGCGCGCGCATCTCCCCCACCGCTTTGTTGGTGAAGGTCACGGCGAGTAGCTGCTCGGGCAACGCACCTTGAGCGCAGAGCCAAGCCGCGCGTTCGATGACGACGCGGGTTTTACCCGACCCGGCTCCCGCAAGGACCAGTAAAGCGCTTCCCTCGTGGGAAACTGCGTCGTGTTGTTGGGAATTGAGACCGGGCACGTCAAAAGGGGGAAGATGGCAAAACGCTGGGGGCAGCGCACCGTCGAAGTCGACGGGAAATTGAGAGTATTTTCCACATAGGAGCAATTGCCCTCAAATTGCCCTCAAGGTAGCCTTTGTCAGAGCTTTATATGCGGTGTGTGATGCAACCAACTCCTACATTTAATGTATTCCCAGTACTCTCAAAATTCCCGAAACTTTTGCAAGAGCAAAGAGCCTTGCGCAGCGCAGCGCAAAGTGTTTTGTGCCTCTTGGCCCTTGTCACCTTTGCTGGCTTGCCTTTGGCTGCGGCGCCCGTAGAATCGGGCGCTGAGGTCTTTTTTGCCGGCGATCTCAAGATTCTAGCTGGCAAAAGGGTGGGGCTCTTATCGAATCAAGCGGCGCATTACCGCGATGGATTGGCCAGCTGGCAAAAACTCATCTTGCGCGCAAAATCGTATCGCGTTGCGGCGCTTTTTGGCCCCGAACATGGCTTTTTTGGTCAGGGACATGCCGGCGATGCGATTCTCGAGGAGACGATCGCCGCTACCGACACGACTAAAACGCTCAAGGTGTATAGCCTCTACGGCGCGCAGCGCAAACCCACACCGGAAATGCTCGCCCAGATCGATGTGCTTGTCGTCGATCTACAAGATGTCGGAGTGCGCTGTTACACCTACGCCAGCTCCATGTTTCACGC
>CAXTAX010000085.1:0-1067 GCA_964241995.1 uncultured bacterium
GCTTATAAATGTTTGCGTTTCTTAAAACATATTAAAAAATCAATTAATTTACTGTAGTTTAGTTTAGTTTATTATACAAATTCAGGTATAAAGTGTCAAATTCTCAAACCAATGCACCAGGTATGGCGCTCGCCTTTTGACGACACACTTTATGAAGGTGCAACTGTTGCGAGTTCAATCTCGGGATCGCAGGATGAGGTTTGATCCCCTTGATCTACTAAGCTTTGCAGGCGCGCTTTCTCGCGCATTAATCCCGGCATTCCATCTAAGACCTCTCGAAGCGCGTAAATACCACGTCGCTGGCATTCGCTGGTGGTTCGAGCGCGCGTTCGCCACGACATAAACGAGGGGTAGGTATCTGCGCTCAAAATTCTTTGCATATCTTGAGGGCTCAACCCCTGGTCTCCGTCTCGAGCGTGAACTTGCGCGCAGTCAAAAGCGACGAAAGCCACGCGCAGCAAAACCGCGTGATGGCAGATCTCGAGAAGCATTGTGTTTACATAGCTCACTTTGCGGGTGTTAAGGCGGCCGAGATAATGATGGAGAAGTTTGTGCCGTTGCTTCAGGGTCATCCCCAGAGCATATATTGCAATATCGACATAGGGATGGCCTGGAGAGCACGTATTGAAATCGAGGAGGTAGACGCGCCAATTTCCCCTTTTTTGCCAATGTAGGACATTGCCAAAATGAGTATTGCCATGAATCATCGTGGCAGATCTTAGCAACCAGGGTTTGATGAGCTCGAGAAAAAGCTTAATGCGATGCGCTGCACCTCGCAATTGCGGGGGAGCCCCTTTACGGCTTCGCCCCACCTCCAGCGCGATAAAATTCCATGGGGAAATTGCACTCCAATGCACGTTAAAATATACGCTGGGACGCGTAGCAACATGTAGCCTTCTGAGCGCTTCCATCGCCAAGTAGTAGGGCGCCGCATCGAGGTTGGCAAAAGAGATCCTGGTTTCGCTTTCAATGAACCTAGTCAAAATTGCTTGATGCGGTTCGCTCCAGCCAAGGACTCTTGGTCCGATCGCGAGATCGGATGCGGTTTGGTTCATAGCCAAGATCTT
>CAXTAX010000085.1:1077-4211 GCA_964241995.1 uncultured bacterium
GATCTTACGAAAGGTCTCGGGCGCGAGCAGTTCGCGTATTTGGCGCAAAATGAAGATCTCGTTAGAGGCAACGATTTTCCAAACCCAATGACTCGTTTCTCCCAATAATAACTCAATTGTACGCACTTTCCGTGGTTTGATGGGCAATGCCCGAATAAGTTGGTGCACAGCTACAAGGGAACTAAATTCGCTCGCTGAGGTGCTTTGTGGGGGTCTGTGCCACGCGCACTTTTGCATGACCTGCTCTCTCCCAGTACATTCGCTTGTATGTCCCAATTGCTGAGCTTAGGTTCCCAGTAATTTATGTCGACTATCCATTCCGCTTAGGCTGGGGCGGGCAACAGTTTAAAGGTGTGAGGGGATCCCCGGCTTGAGGTCCTTAAGCGCGGCTTTGCAGTACCTAAAATGCCACCGATTCCTTCTCAAGTCTCAAGCCTTGCGGGGCAGCGAGAAGCAGCGAGGAATTGCTGGCATTTGTTCATGTGCCTGCGTGTTGGCCTTGATCCAGCAACTGCGTTTTTTAAACTTTAGTTTCAAACGCGCAATCCTATTTGGGATGCCGATTGATGAGGTGGTTGGGGAGTTTCGCCCAAAAGTGACCCGCCGGCGGTGGCACATGGATTTGAGACGAGGCGCATGGGAATCTTGCATTCAGCCAAGTGCGCATCGTTCAAATTGGACGAGCTATGGGTCGCCAGTGGATCCAAACTCCACATTGGGCGAATCTGAGCCCAAAAATGCAACACACTGTTGCGATTTCATATTGGTTTGCAAAAAAAAGATTAGGCTGCTAATGTTTTAAAATTATTCAATTCAACTATCATAGCTGATGAATATAACGACAACATCTACAAACTTAGATCAGAACCGTCTTTGCCACCAAGAAGGTAATGCAGCTCAATTCATTGATTTGCCTCACAGTATTCTAACTAAAATCTCGGAGTTGTGCCTAGACTCTAAAAGTGCTCTTGTATTTAAAAATTGGACAAAAGCATTTTTAGAGTCTAGGAAAACTATGCGATTCACAAAAGCAAATAATCTATCAGCATCGTTTTTCGTGAAGTTTCCCAATATCAAAGTAATCTATCCCACAAACTCAACACTTACTGAGCTTAAAACGATCAGTGAGATTGAGTGCATTCCATCAGATCTAATGGTCAAAATTGGTGGAGTTTGGGGTGTTGCGCAGGGAGAACTTGCACAAGCGCTGCGAGAATTTGAATCTTGGTACGATAAAGAATCTAATAGAAACAAGGAAGGATTTGAACGCGCAACGAATGTACAGAAGTACCTATCAATTCAAAAAGATTGGCGCTTGTTCAGTTACGTGCCTACAGAATTTGAAGGCTTTAGCGCAATGGCTCTAGTCGCTATTAGACAACATGGAATTTTTTTGAGACACATCTTACCGACAACACCTAACTATAGTCGATTTGCCTTCATTGCCGTCCTCGACGATTTTAGGGCCTTGAAATATGTGCCCCCTACAACACCTGGTTTCCACAAAATTGCCCTACAAGCCTTTTTATCGGGTAGGCCTTCGGCATATTCAGATGCTGCGGGGGAAATATTTCGCGCTGTTCCTCACGATACAACTAACTATCATGAAATTGCTCGGGCAGCTGCTAATCTTCACTGCAATGCATTAGCGCATATCCCCATCAAAATCAAAGGATATAGGGAAGTTGCCTTAAGCGCGGTCAGCAAAAATGGATTGGCTTTGGAATATGTCTCACCTAAGTGCACAGACTATTTTGAAATCGCCTGGGCAGCTATTCATCAACGTTTTTACGCGCTAGAGCACGTTCCTCGCTCTACATCTAAATACGGTGAGCTCAAAGCATTTGCTGACAAAAAAGCAGAGGAGTATGGAGAAGTGATGAAATCAATGTGATTGAATAGCAGATGGTTTTTTCTGCATGTCACTTGGAGGCTTGGGATAAAGCCCTCGAAAACTTCTTAAACGCAGATCGACCTGCACCACGTTACCGCGCCAAATTACCGCATGCGAGTATCAGTTTAAAAATCCAGGCCGTTTACTAAGAGATCATCGTCTGCGTGGCTCATACCGAAAATGTCGTTCATGCCGCTCTCGTTTTCGATAAGCATCAAATCGCAGTCATGACTCTGCAGGGCAAATTCTGTTCGGCAAATTACATCTGGCCCGAAATATTCAGCGGCACGCCGATCAATATTCCACGCGAGCATCGCTATCTCTAAATCATCTCTCAAACGCTCATCCGCGAGGGTAAATGCCTCCCAATCTTGAGCGATCACTGCTTTGAGGGCTCGAGTGCCAAAGTATCGGGCAGTGCGCCGGTCGACACTTCAAGCGAATAGGGCCATTTCGGGATCGTCTTTGTAACGCTCATCTGCATAGCTAAATGCTTTCCAGTTATGCGCAATAGCCTCTTTTAGAGCTTGAGGACCGTAATGACGAGCCGTGTTTTGATGCACTCCCCAAGCCCAGAGGGCGATTTGGGGATAATTTTTGAGATCATCATCTTAGTACGTAAAGATTTCGCAATCACTCAAGATCGCTGCGCGGATGCTTTGCACTTCCTCTTCATTTCGCTCAACTGAACGCGGCAGAGTCGACCGCCTTTTGAGGTACACATCGGCAAATTTGTAAATTTCACGATTCAGCGCTAGGGTTTCCCTAAGAACTTTGGGCCCCAAAAAATCGAGCTATGGCTTTGTTATTTCCCCAAGCTCTCATGGCGCATGCCGGGTCAACTTGCATAGACTTTTGCGCATAGGGATAAATTGCACCCTCGAGCATCAATGCTTCTCGCAAAAGTTTGAGCCCAAAGTGTGCTGCTGCCCCCTGATTTTGGGCCCTAACTGCCATGGCAATATCGATAAGCTGTGAGTTGCATTGCTCATCTAGCATTTGAAATCCCTCCCAATTCTCTTGCAGAAATTCCTCGAGCATATTCGGTGCAAAAGACAATACAATGCTTTGGTCGGCTCTCCACGCTGCGTTCGCAATTTTAACATCGCTTTCCATTGCATCAGATTCTGTAATAAAAGTAGGAAATATTTGGGATGTTGCTCATCGAAACTTTGATTGTATTCTCAAGGAATTTGAAGATTGGTTTAAAGAGAACCGCATAAAAGGCGAAGATGTATTG
>CAXTAX010000086.1:0-2760 GCA_964241995.1 uncultured bacterium
CCCTCTCTCAGCTCGAGATGCACGAGCTTTGTCAAGCCCGACACTCGGCATAGTCCTCTGCTCGTCCACCTCTCGCAATTGCGCATAGAGAGATATGTCAGGTGGCGACCAAAGCCGCTCTCAAGGGGTAGATCCGCCGAGCAAATCGCTGAGGAGGAGGGCAGACTGCGCAGATGCATAAAGCTCCCAACAGCTTGGGCTAGCTCCTCTGCGCTCGCATCGACGTCATCGAGCCAAAGCACTCGAATTCTCTCCTTGAGAAGCCGCGCCCATTGTCTGCAGATAAAGCGCTTTTCCCTGATTTCTCCAATCGACAGAATTTCATGCAGGATCTTGCGCTGCACGTCCTCGTTGAGCAACCTCCACGTTCCCTCAGGTACTTCGTCCCCTCCAGGTTCTTGGCAGATCATTGACGATGCACTGGTTCGACTGCAAACTTCTACAGCACTACTTGATACACGCGCAACGCTCTTCACTGGCATAGTTCAAATCGGTCTCTATCGATGTCCTTGGACGCCATTGGCTAAGTATTTGAGCAAACCACTCCTTAGAAACTTCAAGAACCGCGATATGGCTGCGCACTCTCGCAGAAGTCGAGAGCCAATACTTGGCAAATCTCCAGATCGATCCCATACCAGTAACTATCGGAGGCGGTCAATCTTTGTTTGGCGGAGCAGAAAATCGAGTGAACTGATTGTTACATGTAGAGTTATCAAAAAGCCTCTTGCCATTTTGATGTTTTGGGGAGTAAGCTCAAATGGCGCGCAGGGATATTTCATCATCCGTTGGGAAACTTCCCGCAACCGTTAGGCGGCAAACCGCTCAAAAAGCACGCGCAATTCTTACATATTCGATGCGCCTTTTAAGGAGGAATGCAACATGGTTCCCACAAATTTTATCGATAGAGTGACTGCACTCTTGGTGTTCAACAGCCCGTTTCCAAACGACGATGAGAACTTGCAAAAGCTCCGCACCATGCGAAGTAACTTTGTACGGAAATATCAGCCTCAAGTCTTAAGTACTTTGGCCTATATCGGGAGTTTCTTTGCCCTAGTAGTTGCGACAATTGCCGGCTACGAGCTGGGTTGGCGATCGGGTATCTTCATGGCACAATCTAGGAGGTTACGCCCCATCGTTGCCGCGTTCAAGGACCAATCCTTGACAGAGTTTCTGGTGGATGTTCCCGCCATGCAGCCGGTTCGGCAGGCATTAGAGGCACTGTCTCTTCCAGGAATCTTAACAGCTGGACTCGCGCCTTATCTCATCATGGGGTTAGCCGTGTATATCGCACAAAAACCAAGCTTTGCGAAGGTCGGCATTCATGCCTGTTTAGGCTTTGCTTTGGGAATTGCTTCATCTCCTTGATGTTTAACGAACCATGAATCTCGGATAGTCTCGTGCTAAAGGGATTAACTGTTGGCTTTAGTAATGCAGAGCCAGCAGTACCCTCATTAACAGTAAAAATTAGGCACACTCATAGTATGCCCTTATCACACATTTCGTCGGCAAAATGTATAAATTAATATTCTTGGTGTCTCTTCAAAGTGCTTTTAAAGTCTGCTTGAGATGCTTGGTCGGTGTCGATTGCTCTTTGGCATTGCCTGCATTGAACCCTTTTGCTCACTTCACGAGTTTGCGTATTGCATTTTTTCAGCAGTCGTTTGCATAATCGAGAAACGAGGAGCACACAATCCATCTCGAAACTGTAAAAGTACGATTGTGGCTTCTCGGACACTGTGAGCAAACGTCAAGAACATCGACGCTTGCTCAGAACAAACTTATGCGCATTGCGCGCAATACACACACTTAAGGAGTAAAAAATGAACAGCTTGCCAACTTCAAGAATTATGGCCGACTACGAAGGTCGCCTTTGTCCACTCGAACAAACTTTGGATCCATTACCTGCGATGCCTAATGGGGGGGAAATTCCCGGGGCTTTACGCCTTGCAATGTTTGCCACGATCAGCGGGTTAGCTTGTCCGGAAATCTACGATCGAGGAACGTATAAGCTTATAACGAAATTTTTGCGTTCGCCGGAACTTGACTTTCTCGACATATTTATCACTGACTTCGCATTTTCGCAATTTTTACATCTCAGGGAACACTACGCTGAGCTGCGCAATGAAGCGAATGATGAAGTCCTAAAAAATGGACTACATGGCGGGGCTTCACTCTGTCTGAGTTCCGTCGCCAACATGGCGTCACGCGCTAGCTTGATATCTTAACCCATTGCTAAGCAAGGTTGCCTCTACCGCTTCAGAGTACGCCCTTTTACCATTGAGCTACCTAAATGCTGCCAATGGCGGAATTGTACTAATCCAAGGAGCAATTAAGCAAACGGAAGGAAAATTAGCAAAAGAAAAGACCAATTCGACCAAAGAGAGCATGCTAAATGTAATCGCCGAAATCAGGCTAAACCGACAAGGTCAAACTTTAGAAGCTTTAACTGCATATCTCCTGAGTAGAGATGGTGCAGCAGCCAATGAGCTACTCGAACTAGAGGGAATGGAAAATGAAAATCCACTTGCAATCCAACTTAGCTAATAATAGGCGAACTGAAGGTCCGCCTACCGCTTCAAATTTTAATGCGCGTCAAGGACCCCCTGAGCATACAAAAGCTTATGCGGGTCGATCCTAAAAAGACAGCCAACTCATCTAAAAAAAGTTGATGAGAGGATTTTTCATCCGAACGTATATCAAGGACAATAGGTCTGTTGTCAAGATAGTGCAACTTAACAATAGGCCTGTAATGTTTCGATT
>CAXTAX010000086.1:2770-4186 GCA_964241995.1 uncultured bacterium
GATTTTTCAGCTTATCCAAAAACGCTTTGATGCATTTTTCCTTATTCGAACGATTTTGAAGGGTAATGAGTCTGCTATCGAAATGGAAAAACTTGATAACGCAATTGAAGAAAGTAGATTATCCACAGGATGGATACGACAGTGTATGGCTGTTGAGAGAATGCTTCCCCCGGGCCCACTGAGGGATCAGACCCTACGTGAGCTCGATGATCGTACCAATCAACGCAAGGCAACAATTAATAACTTCAAAAGAAAACGTATCGTTTATATCAGAAAAACTCGGTATTCGCCCTTTAACGTAATTCTGCAATAGCAAATGGTTAAGTGGAAGAGTTACAAAATGGCAACCAGCGTAAAAAAACTTTGGGAAGTAAACTCGATGAATTCAGGCCATTCAAAGTCTGAGATATCGAAACTTCCCGATACCTTTTTCCAAGCAATAGCGATGTATGGTTAGAAAGAAGGTAAGCCAGTGGAGATGTTACCTCGAAGGAGGGGTCTCTTTGCATCAATCTTAAGCAAGTTTACAAATATAGTATTTACTGCATGGCGATCATTAGTTGCTCTTTTCCAACGCATTAAAGGTAAATTTATTTAATGCGGTCTATAGGTTTGTCCTTCATATTCCCAGTATTTGCTGCCAAAAACTCGTGAGATTAATTCTGCCACTTTCTCAGTAAATATTTTTTTTATTTTGAACTACAAATCGAACGTCGATTCGTCAAACTTTTTGCAGGACACAAAGTTGGCTTTCTATTGACTGGAGAACAAATGTTCTCTATTGTGGCGGAAACTGCGAGTTTTCTCAAACCTTCCATCCGCCCATGCCGCCTAAAACCAACGACCTCCAATTTCTCGATCAGCTGCGCAGCTACTACGCACAACACAAGGCATTCCCCTCCTATCAGCGCTTGGCGACGCATTTGGGCTTTGCATCGCGCTCAGCGATCAAAAAGCTCCTCGAACGCCTCCGCCAACAGCGCTTTATCGAGCGCAACGCGCATACCAAATGGATTCCCGGAGCCCGCTTTTTTGAGCGCGCCCTCTCGCAAACCCCCGTCGTGGCGGGAATGCCGAGCCTCGCCGACGATTTGGCCGAAGAACCCCTCGCTATCGATCAATGGTTTGTGCGCAATCCCGCCACTACCGTGCTCGTCCCGGTTACGGGAGATTCGATGATCGATGCGGGAATCTACGAGGGGGACGTCGCCGTAGTGGAAAAGCAAACAAGCGCTGAGCCGGGGCAATTGGTCATCGCCTTGGTCGATGGAGAGTGGACGTTGAAAACTCTTGGAACCGAAGAGGGGCAGCCCATTTTGCTGCCCGCCAATGCGGCGTATAGTCCTATTCGGCCACAGTCGAGCTTACAAATTTGCGGTGTCGTCGTCGGACTCATGCGGCGTTACGGGAGATGAC
>CAXTAX010000087.1:0-4164 GCA_964241995.1 uncultured bacterium
ATACTATCTAGAGCTTTGCACCAAAGAGTACACATCAGGAGACAACGGGCCTAAGTGTCTGTTTGACCTCGACTCGAAGTGGTAAAAGAGGGATCTTAAATGCGCGTGTGGAAATTGCGCGTATTTTGTCTCTTTAGCCCATCACCAAGGATCCTTCCAATGAAATTACTCGCAATTTACGCCCATCCCAAAGGCCCGAGTCTCAATCGCTCGATTTTGGAATCGATTGAGACTGCGGCGGCGGCAAACGGACATGAATTGAGAATTCGCGATCTTTATGCCCTTGAATTCAACGCAGCTTTATCGGCAGATGAGCTACATCTTCATCAGAAGGATGGAAATGCTCCCGATGATGTACGCGAGGAGCAGATGCACATGAAGTGGGCGGATATTCTCCTCTTTATCTATCCCATTTGGTGGTATGCACAACCTGCCATCTTGAAGGGGTGGATTGATCGAGTCCTGACGTTTGGGTTTGCGTATGGCCGCAGTCCTGAGGGCATAAAGGGGCTTCTCAAGCACAGTAAGGCGCTGGTCTTTCAAACCGCCGGAGCTGGTGAGGCAAAATATCGGGATATCAAGGGGCGCGTGAATGACGAAGACTCTCCCACTTTTGGAACGTTGAAATACTGTGGAATCGAAGAGATCCAAGTGCAGACGTTTTATTCGGTCTTTAGTCGCGACAAAGGACAAATGGACGAAGTCTTTACAAAAGTTCAAGCGAGCGTCGATGCGCTGTAAGGCCTTGCGCTAAGAGCTTAGAATTTTTAAAGGGGTTTTTCCGATAGCGCCAAAGCGACCGCCATGGCGTTATCCTCAGTGTGTGAGATAGAAATCTGCCATGCTAAATGGGGCCATTTTTCTTTGGCTTCATTCAGCAAGTACGCATGAGGCTTACCCCATTCGTCATGTTGAATGGATATGGAAGAAAAATTGAGTGGAGCTCTCATGCCCCAGCCCAGTGCTTTTGCAATCGCTTCCTTTGCGGAAAAATGGCCTGCTACGCGGGGAAATGGATGGCGAAATTGTTGAAAGTACGCGCATTCTTCCGCCGTGAAATGTTGGGCCATGAAGTTTTGGCTCCTTTGCAGGGCCGCCGCAATTCTCTTTACTTCTACGATATCACATCCAAGACCGATGACTTGAGGAGAAAAACCGCTCATTGGGCGCTACTTAGAGGGTTTTTGATTCGAAAAAAGCCTTTCCATTCTCGGCTTTGTCGGAGTACTCCTCCTCATCATCCTCATCAGAATGTGACGGGTAGTGACTCTCGGCAGCAAGAGCGTTGCAGAAGATCATACGTCCAGAAGAAGTGTGTTTGATAGAAAGCACTTGAGCCTTGATGGTTTCGCCTAGATAATCTCCACCACCATTAATCACGACCATGGTGCCGTCTTCAAGATATCCAACACCCTGTTTGATCTCTTTTCCGTAGCGCTGAACTTTGATGGTTAAATTCTCGCCAGCTTGCGTGAGAGGTCTCATAGCGCTTGCAAGGGTATGCATATTGATAATGCGTACTGCATCGGCAGTGGCCGGTTGCAGGCGATAGCGCTCTGAAGTTAAAATATCCGCACCACTTTTCTCTGCGAGATACAAAAGCCTCTGAAGAGGGTCTTTATTTTTGGAGTCATCATCATCGACCATGCGTAACCCCAAATGCGTCAACTCCTCGAGCTTGCGAATCACTTCACTTATTCTACGAGGCTTGGGCTTACCAGTGGAGGATTCCTCAAGGGGCACTGACGTGTTGTTGACTTCATCGGCAATGAATTGGGGAATGGCCAAACGCTTATCGAAGATTCCAGTCGAGGCGATATCGTAGATACGAGGATCTTGCAGCGAAGAAGAATCGAGCAATATACTGCGAGTGGAGTGCTCTTGAGTTTTCAAATTGACAAAGGGAATCGTCGCATGGATTTTTTCCCCGCTTCTGAGCGCGATGAGTGCCCCGCATCCAGCGGCGAACAGCGCTAAAAGCATTTTGCCGATCGCCATAAAGGGCAACCAGCTCACTGGTACCCAAGGCAAAAGTGGAAATAGGGTTCTTGTCCAAAGCCCGACGAGCAATAAACCCAAGGCGCTGCCTAAAGCCATTGTGGCAAGGTGGCGAACTTTCATTGAGTTCAATGCTGTGTCCACTGCCAAAAAGATACTTGCCAGGACAACGCCAGCTCCGATGCCTCCAAAGATCGGTATCGCGTCAAGTCCCCAAATGCTTATCGTCGCCAAAGGAGAAGCGAGTGCGAGAACGGAAGCGAAGGCTTTTCGGGATAGAGAGGGAAATGACATTATACTTTTTCCTGGTCAGAGTTTTTTGAATGGGTTTGAAAAAAGGCCCAACGGAAATCGATTTTTCCATTTGGAGTGAGCACGACACGTTGAAGTTTGGGAGATTTGAGGTAGCAAAATGATTGAAAGAAGACCGGAATTAGGGGCATCTCTTTCATGAGCAATGCCTCGGCTTGAGCGACGAGCCGGCGCCGTCTTATTGGGTCGCTCGTTTGGCGAATACTGGCGATCAGCTGGTCGTATTCCCGGTTCTCCCAACCAGAAAAGTTGTACCCTGAAATGGTTTGCGGGGAGGTGAACAGCTCCAGAAAGCAAATAGGATCATTAAATTGAGCTTGCCATCCATAGCGAGCGATCTGAAAATCCTTGCGCTTCAGTCGCCTATTGAACTCGCCCCAGTCCATTGTAACTAAATGCACCTTGATGCCAAGGGCCTGTTGCCATTGTTGTTGTACGACTTGCACCACTCGGCGGTGTAGATGACTTTGGTGGTAGATGAGCGTGACTTCGCACTTGTCTGCATCCATTTGCAGTTCTTTCAACCCTTCCAGGAAGAGCTCTTTGGCCCGCCTAACGCTTTCATCTCGAATGAGTGGGGGGTTGCCAGAGCTAAGCGAGGGGGGTAAAAACCAATAGGCCGGAATGAACCCATCTTCTAATACGCACTCTAAGGAATGGCGATTGAGCGCCATAGCAAGAGCTCTGCGCACTTTGACGTTGGTCAATGGAGGCTTATGCGTGTTGAGCATAAACCAATATGCAGAAGAGCCCCGAAGGCATTTCAACTCCCCTCTTTGGCGCTGCGCTGCCATTTCCTCTTGAGAGAGTGCGCTCAATGGAGACCCCAGATAATCGAGTTCCCCTCGCTCAAAGAGGTATAACGGGGTCCCTTCGTCTCGAATGATCGCAATGTGAATGCCATCAATTGCGACATTGTCTGCATCCCAGTAGGTGGAGTTTTTGCTCAGGACCATCTCATTTTGCAACTTCCAGCTTTCGAGCTGAAAGGGCCCGCAGGTAATTGAGGGGATGGAACTTCTTTGCGAGGTAAATTCTGTCTTTGCGTGAAATGGATAGAAGCTATCAAAAGCTAGGATCTCACAGAAATAGGGCGTGGGATTCTCTAGCTCGATCAGCAACGTGCGGTCATCGATGATGTGCACACCCAAGGCGCTTTTGGGCAATCTACCGTATTTAATCTCGCGTGCGTTTTTTAGCGGAAAGAGCTGATAGGCATTTTCAGAAGCAAAAAGGGGGTCGAGTATCGCGCACCAACTGCGGCGAAAGTCCTCACTTTTGATGAGGTCACCGTTTGTCCAATACGCCTCGCGCAACCGAAACTTGAAGGTCCGATCATCGATCGCTTCAATGTGCTCGGCTAAGGCTTCTTGGGGCTTGCCATAGTAGTCCAAGCGCGTTAGACCCTCGTAGATCATGCGCAAAATCGTCCCCGATGTTCCATCGCTAGCTTTGCGGGGATCGAGAAGTAGAGGTTCGCTGCTGATATGCAGCCTCAAGACGTTTGAGGTGGGCAATTGAGAGGACTGCTTGCCTCTTTGAGAGGAGGTGCAGCCGCACGTTGGGAGAACGAGGCAAAGTAGGGCGCAAAGAGAGCACGCTTTCACGATAAATTGGGCGTTGAAAATTTTAAAATCTGTATTTTATGCAAAAAACACCTTTAGATCAGCAAGTATTTTATTTTGCCCCCTTGCCTATCCCGAAGAACAAGAAAGCCAGAAATGAGCGTTTTTGCCCCTTTTGAGGCGCTTAGAGAACCACTAAAAAATATAACGCTAGCTGTTGAGCTCCAAGCGCTCTTGAATTCTCTGTACCTTCATGTATAGAGAGTGGAGGCGCTTAAAAGATACGATT
>CAXTAX010000088.1:0-1564 GCA_964241995.1 uncultured bacterium
CTGTGGTACGTGGCAGCAGCGAGAAAAAACCTCGGGCGCTGGAATCGCCCCCCTCGAATGGATCGATGAAACCTAGGGTACAGTAGCAAAATTGCGCCGTGGGGGCAATTGGACTACTACCACCACTACTGGTAGGGGGGAGTTTCAAATCGCGCGGAAAAGCTCGCAGAGCCCTTGGACATTTTCCTGGGGATGGGAATGGACCTTCAGCAATCGGCTGGAGGCGCTCGCTGGCGCGCTCGCCGCGCAATGGCGCGCCCAGCCCCATCCTTGGCTCAAGCGGTACATCGTCGTGCCAAATGCGACGATCGGCGTTTGGTTGCAGCATTCTCTAGCCGCAGAACTCGGCATCTGCACGGGAATGGAATGGATGACTCCGCGTGGGCTCGCTGGAAAAATGCACCGCGAACATCGCCCCCTAACCAAAAAAAGCCTCCCCGAAATGCAAGACCTGCAGCTGCACGTCTACAGCGCTTTGAAAGAGGCGGTCGATGCCAGCTCTTACCAAAGCGATTGGGCGGCCGCGTTGCGCGCATCGCCCCTATTCCCTTTAGCTTCCGATGAACGGCGTTTAATGGAGCTCAGCGAGTTGCTCGCGCGCATCTTTGAGCGCTACGCCGATTGCGACCATGTAGCGGTGGAGCGAGGGTTGGAGCGGCGCAAAGGCGCTGATGAGCGCTGGCAGCTAGAGCTCTGGCGCGCCACCTTCGGACCTAGCTCCCCCTGGTATACCCTCTCGCAGCTTTGCGAGGACTTGCAAAGTCAGGAAATGCCCAATGTCTGCAAGCGCGAGCGCGAGCCCGAGCGCCTAGACCTCTTCGCCCTGCGCTATTGCTCGAGCGCGCAGTGGCGCCTATTCAAGAGGGCGTCTTCGGGGATGCGGGTGCACCTTTTCGCCCTCTCCCCCTGCCGATACTATTGGTCCGATGTGCGCTCGAGCCGGGAAAGGGGGCGCTTTTTGCGCTGGATTGCCGATAAAGGAGCCTCAGCATCGACTTTAGAGGCCTTTGAGGGGACGTTGCGGGAAGCGCATCCTCTTTTGGGGAACCTAGGGAAGGTGGGCAGACGATTTGTCGAGATGAGCGAGATCGGCACTCCCCCCATTCACGAGCGCTACATCATCTCCAAAAAGCTCGCGCCCTTGACCAGCTATCGGCACTATTGGCAGCAGGACCTCATTCGCTTTGATGGGGGAGATCGGCTGCTTGAGCGGTTGCAGGCGGACTTGCTTTTACTGCGCGATCTCGCAGATGAGGTGGAGGAGCAAGAGCGCGCCCACTGCGACGGCACCATCGAGGTGCATTGCGCCCCAACGCGCAAAGCCGAGGTGCAACTCGCCCTCTCCCTCATTCACCAGTCCCTCAGCGCTGATCAAACGCTCGCGCCGAGCGACATTCTTGTACTCGCTCCCGATCTCGAAGCGTACTCCGCGCTTGTGCAATGCGCCTTTGCCGGAGATGAGGGGGGAATAGAATGCCAAATCCTCGAACGGTCAAGCCCTCTTTATGGGGGATTTTGGCAATCGTTTGATCAAATTCTTCAGCTCGTGCAGGGGGGATGGACC
>CAXTAX010000088.1:1574-3473 GCA_964241995.1 uncultured bacterium
AGGAAATGAGAAGTTGGAAGGGAAGATCAGGAGGCTGAAGGAGAAAATTGCGGCAAAGCGCGCAGCTGAACGCCAAAGAAGCTGCCGCCCTCATCGAATGGGCGCGTGTGGGTAAAGTCGATTGGGGACTCGATGAGGCGCATCGCGAAATGCACCTTGCGGTGCCGAGCGCTGCAAGGGCTGCAGAGGGAGAGCGAGCAAAGACCTTTTGCGACCAGACTTGGCGCACGTTTCATCGAAGTGCTCTTAGGGGCCTGGCATTTCACGAGGAGGAGCTGGAAAGATGGCGCGCCCAAATCGACCCAAGTCGCCCCTTGCCGCTATTCATCGAAGATTTGGCGGCGATGAGCGGCATTTTGGATAAGTGGCTGCACTGGTTCGAGACCGCTACAGAGCTCTTTGCGAGCATCGCGCTCCATGAGATACAACCCCTCGCGCATTGGGCGCAAAAGTTTAGCGATGCTGCAGCGCGTTTGTTTCCAGACGCGTCAGATCAAGATGCCGAAAAGCGGGCCTTTTCCCGATGGTGCCGCTCTTGGAACCAGAGCGCCATCGAACGTTCGACTCTCGCCACACCTCAGCAAACCCCCATGCCGCATCGCATCGCAATGCAACTCCTGCGCGATCATATGCATCGCCTCGGCTCTGCACGCCCCTTTCGCAAGCAGGCGGTGCGCTTGGCTCCCTTTAGCAGCGGCTCCACCCCAGCTCGCGTGATTCTCCTCTTAGGTGCGGGGGAGGGCTCGTTGCCCCGCAGCTTTCCAGAGCAGCCCTTCGAGCTCAGCACATCGGATGGGATCGAATACTCTCCAAGTGGAAGCGACCGCGACCGCGCGCTCTTTTTAGAGATGCTGCTCGCCGCCCGAGATCGACTGCTCATCACCTACTGCACGCCCGAAGCCACAGGTCAAGATCCCTCAAGCGCCCCCGAGCCCAGCTTACTCGTCGATGAGCTCCTCAACACCATCGGGCAAATGATTGCCGACCCGGCAGCGACTGAGGCGATCTCCATTTTCGACAAGCCCATATCGGAGCCGCATTGCCCCTGCCCCCACCTACACTTTCTCCATCCAGGTGATTCGAGCGATGGACAGTATTTCACCAAAACGAGCCCCTTTCACCAGTTCGGTCAGCGCCTATTTCAAAGCGCCTTAGCGAAAATGCGAGGAGAAGCGCCCCCCTTCATCTGCCTGAACGGGCTGGGCATGGACCCTCTTCCCCCTCTAGAAAATGTACTCGACGAGAAAGCGCTCGACGAGCACGTCACGCTTGGGCGCCTTGGCGCCGCCTTAAGCGATCCTCTCGGGTTTTACCTCAAAACGCGCTGCCATGTGTCGCTTTGGCAACAGGGCCCCACCAAGCGCAGCTGGCTCCTTGCAAAACCTGAGCAGCGACAACTGCAAAAAAGGGCCATCTCGGGAATGCTGGCCCCCCTGCGCGCTCCCCTTTCGCCGCATCTCATCACCCGAGCCAATCAAGCCAAAATCTTTGAGGAATTCACCCAATTGACGCAAGCTTTTGCGCCTCTACAGGGAGGAGAATGGACCACGGGCTTCGAGATTTTCCTCACGCGGGGCATTGCGCGAGCGCAAAAACTCGATGGGGGTCATTGGCTTTTTCCCGCCCTCAAGCTGCCAAGTGGGCAGGGGGATCCAGACCTTTTCCTCGAGGGGAGCTTGAGCAACTCGGAGTGGCTCGGTGCATGGGGCTTGGCGCTGCCTTTTCTAAAAGTGGGCACCGATGTGCAGTGGAGTACATTCTGTCGCAGCTGGCCCGCGATTTTGGCCTACCGCGAACTCCATGCGCACATCCACACTCCCACGGTGATCTATTTCTCCGACTTTGCCTGGGAAATTTCAGCGCTTGAAACCAACGCCCATTGGCGCGCCCTCGTGAATT
>CAXTAX010000088.1:3483-4162 GCA_964241995.1 uncultured bacterium
CAAAGCGGCGATGCATCAGCCCTTTCCCCTTCTCCCCGACGGTTTTGAGGCCTACGAAAACCGCGATATTCAAGGACTCGAAAAACAGTTTCGCGAGATGCTGGAAAAGCAAAAAAGGTGGAAATCAGAAAGCGCCCTGCGGTGGATTCTCGGGGACAATCCACCCACTTCGCTCATCGCACACTGGATCGACCACTACCATCAAAGCTGGCGCGAAATATGCGCACCGGCTTTTGCGCCCCTACTCGCGCAGTGGCGAGCGTGCAAAGAGCTGAAAAAAGGGCAAAATTCCGCTCCTAAACTCCTCAGCTAGGAAGAGTCTTTCCATGTCGACACAGCAGCCTCCTCCCTTTGACGTGCTGGCGCGCGATCTCGATCTGCGCTTCAGCTATCTCCTCGAGGCCTCGGCCGGAACGGGAAAGACCTTCGCCATTGAGCATTTGATCGTGCGTTACCTGCTCGAAGAACCGAAAATTCCCATCGATCAACTCCTCGTCGTCACCTTTACCCGCAAGGCCGCGCGTCAATTGCGCCAACGTGTGCATCTGAATTTAATCAAAGCCCTGCAGACGCTACGCGTCGCGCGGGGTCACGATCCAACCTTGGATATTCAACCAAACATCCCCCCCGACTATCTTCAAGCGCGTATCGAGGAGGGCGAAAGCGCGATCGCCAGAGC
>CAXTAX010000089.1:0-4100 GCA_964241995.1 uncultured bacterium
ACGTCATCTTATCGATTGACGATCAACCCATGAAGGATTTTCAGACCCTCAGGAGCTTTTTATCGCTCAAAAGTCCAGGTGCAGTCGTTAAAGTGCAAGTGTATCGCAACGGCAGCGCCATCGCAGTTCCGGTGACTCTCGAGGTCGATTCTCTCAAGATCAGCTCCTCGATGGCTTCCAAGGCTTTTGGCATTGAATTGGAAAATGCCAAATCCCAGTCGGGCTTGGACAAAGACGGCGTACGCATCAAATCCGTCGAGGCGAGCTCCCCGGCTTTTGCCGCGAAAGTGCGCCCCGGCGCCAACGTGATCGCCATCAACAACGCTCCAGTGCACTCGGTGGCCGATTGTAAGCCCCTCCTCGAGCAAGCACTCGCAAACGGCAAGGTGTTATTGCTGTTGCGCGAGGGTCCGGTGAATCGATTTGTCGTGCTCAAAGCGCGCAGCTAGTCCTCAAAGAGGGCATCGACGAATGCGTGCAAATCAAATGCGCGCAAATCGCCGATGCCCTCTCCCGTTCCGAGAAAGCGCACGGGAATATTGCACTCCCTTTGTAGGGCGAGTGCAATGCCCCCCTTGGCCGAACCGTCGAGTTTGGTCAAGATGATTCCCGAAATGGGGATATGTTCGGCAAATGTGCGCACTTGCTTGAGCGCATTTTGCCCCGTTGGCGCTTCGACGACGAGAAAAACCTCGTGAGGAGCTCCTTCGCAGATTTTCGCACATACGCGATGCATTTTCTGAACTTCGCGCATCAGGTCGAGATGGGTGTGCAAGCGGCCCGCAGTGTCGATCACGCACGCTTTGAACTTGCGTGCGACAGCGCTACTCAAACCGTCGAAGATCACCGCTGCAGGGTCTGCGCCTCGCACGCCCGCAACGATGGGAATGTCAAACTTGCGACCCCATTCGCTCAACTGCTCGGCGCCCGCGGCGCGATAGGTATCTGCGGCGACAAGGAGAGTTGAAAGATCCCGATTTTGGCAAAAGTGGGCTAACTTCGCGCTCGACGTCGTTTTTCCGTGACCGTTGACCCCGACGATCATTGCGGTCCAGGGCATTTTTTTTTCCCATGTCATGGGAGCAAATACGCGTTTTTGAGCGACCTGTAAGATCGCCCTTCGCATCAAAGCTAAGCGATTGAGCGACGGCGCCATCGCTTGTGGATCAAGACGAATCACATTGAGCACCTCTTGGACAAACCCCGCGCCAAAATCCGCTTCGAGCAATACCTGCTCAAGGCTTTGTAAGGTCGAGGCATCTAATTTACCGTGCAATAAAGTAGATAGGCGTCTTGCTAAAAAGCCTCGAGCTTTGCCGAGTGCGGCTTTTAGGGCAGTCCCCTTAGCGAGTAGGTATTCTTTCAACACGTTGAAAAATCGGGGGAAATAAACAAAGTTGTATTGTAGCCTCGAGGCGCTAATTTCCCCAAAAAACCCCCGCGCGCACTTGGCTATGCGCCAAACGGACATGAGGAAGTTGACGATGCAAAGTCATGCACATATCTCGCGCTCTTTTCGCCTCGGCAGGCGCCCGGCAAACTGGCTCATTGCGGCTTTTTTAGCGGTGACTTGGGCCGGTGATCGCAAAGAAGCTGGGTTCTTATTTCTCGCTCTGTGGCTGAGTCTTCTCTTGTATGCTGCCAGCAAAGATGCGGTGGGCGCCATGTTTCCGCAAGCGCCAGAAAGTGCTTGGTCCCCAGCGGCACACAAACCCGCTTTGAGCCGCACGCACTGTGTGCAGCGGGCATTGCTCGGAATCTGTGGACCACTTACCTGCTTACTCCTCTCTATTTGCCTTCAACGCGCGGTCCAGAGCTTCCCCCCGCAATGGGCGCGTTGTGGGCAGCTCGCCGCACTCTTCAACGCCTATTGGGCGCTCTTTCAGCTGCTCCCGATCTCGCCCTTTGATGGCCAATGGGTGACAAGCGGCGTGATGGAGGCGATAGGTGGTGTGCGTGGATTTGCGGCCAGCTACTACCTCGGGGCAAGTCTCGCAGCGATTCTATCGGTACTCTTTGCAAGCGCCTTCAGCGCCTTCGACGCACTCGCGCGCCTACTGACTACATGCGTTTTTGCTCTTCTCTCGCAATCTACTTATATTCAGTGGCAGGGAATTCGGGGCAAATCCGCCTGTGATTTCGATCCAAAAATCCAAAGTGCCCTTCTCGATGCGCAGCGCGCGATCGCCGATCACCGCAACCAAGTGGCGGTAGAGGCCTTAGAGACTCTCGAGCGCACTTTACCCTCTAAGAGCCTTTCCATTTTGCGGGTGCGCTTTTTGCGCGCGCTCGAGCTCCAAGGTGAAGGCAAGTATCAAGATGCGCAGAAATACCTCATGCGTTATCGGCAAACTCTAACAGGTGAATCCCTAAATTTACTGCACGAATTGGCCTACAAAATGGGTGACCACGCCCTAGTTTGCGACTTGTCGAGTGCGGTCTATTTGGAATCTCCCCGCCCCGAAGTCGCTGCAATCAATGGCCTTGCCTTCGCGCATCGCCAAGAGCAAACGACTTCTCTGCATTGGCTACAATGCGCCAAGCGAGGGGGATACGAGCTTTGGCGCCTTCTCGAAGATCCCCTCTTCGACAATTGGAATCGGGCCACGCTCGATGGATTGCGATGAAGGAGCAAAAAATTTCAAATCCAACACATGTGCGAAGTAAATTCTAAGACAAGCGCATTTCTCTAAAGACAAACTGCGTCATGCGCCTTGCATGGCTTGCACCTTTTTTGACTCAGACCATCACGAACAAGATGAGTATTTTTGTAGCGCAAGGTGCGTTCCAAATACCAAATTTGAAGTAACCCCTTCGCTTTTATCAACGGTTCAAATAGTAATGTATAGCTTCATGAATACCTTGTGAGAAAAAAGCCTAATAGCTCTGCCTATACTCACCAACGGCACAATGGAACCCTTTGGTCAAGTTCTTCGTTGATATGCACCTCAAATGCTGGGATATTAGGTGGTCAATAATCGGCGTTTACCAACCAATGCTCGCCCCCTCAACCGAAGAGACAGAGAGAGAGCCAAATGAAATGGACTTATATCCTGGCTGTAGCCACAATTGATCTAAAATGAATAGATAGTCTAGATATGACCTCCTTCCCACAAGTCAATACGAACAACGCTCTGAATCTTGCCGTTTCTGAATACGCATCGAACAGTCTGAACAGAGTGATCTTTTCATCAGCTAGCGATATCAAGCTTTTGGCTTTTGATATTTTAGATAAGATGACAAATTGTCGTAGCGACGAAGTCATTAAGAACTTGCGGTCTATACCCTCCATTTGCACCATGCAGGGAAAAGCTAAAGATGTCTTAGCAAATCAAATCAACTTGATAGTAAATTTAGCTTCTAATGTCACAGACTGCGTTAAGATTCAAGAAAAAGATTGCGCACTTCGAGCACTTGCATCGAGTATGCATCAAAGTGCAACTAGATGGCTGGCACTTGATGAGGATGGCCTAAATCAGCATTTTGTCGAGACAATACAAAGCCAAAACGCAAATTGCTTCGAGCAATTGAACTATGACCTTTATATTCCTCTCGATGAATTCGCAATGGCTAAAAAAATTCGATATCTCGGGCTGCATAAACTGCGCAATTACAAGTACACGCTGGCAAAAGATACAAAAATCTTGCGTGCTGTTTTTGAATGTGATGCAAAGGTCATCAACAAATTTCCCTCAATTTTTTTGAGCAACAAATCGATTATCATGGATGTGATCGATCGAGTACAAAATGAAAAAAGCTCCAAATTTACGAGTGGATTTTGCCTCGCAAAATTGAGCTCTTCGCTTCGAGATGAAACCGAAATCTTCTATGCTTGTAACATCCATGGACGCACAGCGGGTAACGTTCGGTTCGCAAGCGATACGCTTAAAGCGAATAAAGTTTTTTGCGCATGTTTGGTCAAAAAACGAGGATGTGCATTGCAATTTGCAGCGCCTTCCTTGTGCAACGATCAAGCGCTCGTGGAGAAAGCCATTCAAAATGACCCCGGAGCAATTGTATTTGCTAGCGAGGAGCTGCAATTAGATCCTTATTTGATGTTTATGATGGTAGAAGCGCAGCACAAACCGCAGCGCTGCATC